>NZ_JABBGL010000026.1:0-52938 GCF_012927365.1 Sphingobium sp. TB-6
AGCAGCTTCATACCGGACCGTTACCAGTCCCGCATGTGCCGGTAGGCTACTGATGACGGAACATCAGGTTTGATCCATGAGATTATTCATGCGCAAACAATTATTTAGACGACTTTCACGTCGCACTTACCTTGAACTTGCCAAATCCGTTCAGGCTCACTTCGTTGCCGTTGGCTGCGGCATTGGCGATGGCGGTAAACACGGCATCGACATAGGTACGCGCGTCGGTCTTGGTGAGGCCATGCTCGGTCGCGATGGCTTCGGCGAGGGCGGTATTGTTCATGAAGGAACTCTCCCAATGTATGGAGAGGCCTTATTTACTGGCTTTTGGGCCAGCGGCAACGGGATTTGCGTCCACAAGCCAATCTACCGCGGTCGGTAAAGTGACATATCTGTTTTTTGTGGTTCCCCAGCGGCGCGGGGGGATTCACAGGGACCGCGCATGTGCTAGATTCCTGATATGTTCCAGCAGCCCGACCTTTTCGAACCCCGCGAAACAGCCCCCACCCTTGGGTCATTGCCCGATCTTATCGACCGAATTTCGCAGGTCTCCAAGCGCCCGCGCTATGCCTTCATGGTGCTGAACCTCATCTACAAGGCCGTGGGGCAAGGCGATAGCATCGGGCCTTATGTCCGCTATGACGGCGCGCTGCTGCCGGTGCGGGACTGGCTTTGCGAGGCGTTGATCCCGTTGGCGCAGAAGGACGGTCGCCGCCGCACGCTGATCGATGCAGTGCGCGCCGATCTTGTGACCAAGGGGCAGCTGCCCGAAGATCCGGTCGCAGCCGAGGCGCGGATCGCGGAGGAAATCAAGGCCCGTATAGTGCGATCGGGCCGTACCAGCATCAGTAGGGCAGCGTCGGACCTGGTCCGCGCGGGGTTGCTGCGCCGCCACTATAAGGGATTCCGGGTCGATCACGCCAACCGGGGCGCGCAGCGCGAAGCGGTTTACACGATCACGCCCGAAGCGAAGCGCGCCCTGGGGCGGGTCCATTAGGGACTGACGCTGGCCGGGCGCGGTGCGCTTCAATCATCGGGCGGCAGATAATCGGGCCAGAAGCCTGATGCGAGATCGGCTTGCTGCGCATAGAGCGCATCGACCGAAAGCACCGACTCAGGTGGGGGCGGGGGCAGGGTAGGGGTGCCGCCATCGAGATGGACCCGGATGATCGCGCCATCGTTGGTCGGTGCCTGGAAGATGGCGCGGACATCCTGTCCTTGCTGGATTTTCGCGCCAATCCAGCCACAGCGTTCAGCGGATAGATAGCCGATCTGAAAACCGCGGAAGGAGAAGACGGCGACGGCGCTGCTGTCTGATCTGTTGGCGGGCTCAAGGATCAGCGAAATCGCGTCGCCCGGATTGAGCATCCGGATTTCGAACTGCCGGTTCGAGCCATCTTTGTTGGTGTATAACGCTCCGACAACGGCTAGACTGATTAACTGGGGCACGGGCTGCGCTTAAGGAGGATCGGTGTTCGCTGTCCAGAGCGGTTGGAGGCCGTCCGCGACGAATGGTTTCGCCGGTAGGCCGTCCACCTAGCGAGATCAAAATGTGCAGCCCCACGTTTTCGTGAGGCTGCACATTTCCCCCTATTCAGTTGGCGGCGGCGGCTTCCGGTGCCTTCGCTTCCACGGGTGTTGGAGCGGCTGGCTTTGCGTCACCCTTCGCAGCCTTGGTCTTGGGTGCTGCCTTTGCCTTTGTAGCAGGCTTCGCCTTCGCCGCAGTTTTCGGCTTGGCGGTTTTCGCCACCTCGCTCTTGGGCGCGCTGGACGGGGCAACCGAGGCTTCGGCCTTCACGGCCGCCGGCTTCTCCGCCTTCGGCGTCGCGATCGACAGGCGCTTGCGGGGCGCGGCCTTTTCCGTCGTAGCGGCCTTGGTGGGCTTCGAGCTCATTTCGGCCTTGGCGACCGGTGCGGGCGAAGCTTTCGGCGTTGCCGCTTTCACAGGCGCCTTGACAGGAGCAACCGTGGGGGCAGGGACGGACGCGGCCCTTTCAACCGGTGCGGCGACAGGCTTCTTCCCCAGACCCAGTTTCTCGGCCACGGCGCGACGCGCATCCGAATAGCTGGGTGCCACGAGCGGATAGGTTTTGGGCAGCTTGTAGCGCTCGCGATATTGTTCGGGCGTCAGGCCATGCTGGGCGAGGTGCCGCTTCAGGGTCTTGTACGGCTTGCCGTCAATGAGGCTGAGGATATGATCCCGCGAAGCAAGGCTCTTTCGAACCGAAACGGCCGGCGCAAATTCTTCCGCTGCTGCTTGCGCGGCGGGCGCCGCCACCTCCTGGGTCAAGGCAGATCGGGTGGTCTTGATCAGCTCCGCAAGACCATCGCTCGAAACACTATTGTTCGAGACGAAGGCGCTCAACAGTTGAACGGTGAGGGCGGTGATGTCGGAATTGGTTTCGTCTGCCATGAGGATTGACCCATCTTGAGTGATGAGCCTGCTGTGCGCGATATTTCCAGCAATGTAAATATTGCGCGTTCTAGGAGATCATAAACGTCTGACGAGTGACCCGGCATTTACTCTTAGACGGCTGTCACTCTCTGATTTCAACAGAGATCAAATCTCTGCCAATTGATCAAACCGGCTGCCCTGCAAAGATGACAAGGACGCTTTCTCCCTTCCGAGCTCCTCGTTCCACCCGATCAGCGTCCGTTGGGTGAGCGTTGCCGTTGCAAAATCTGGCTTTGCTGGATCGAGCGGATGCGCTCATCCTGTTGCTGGCGGATCTGCACGCCCGCAATCCGTTCGCCGCGCTCTATCCGGACAGCCACCTCTTCCTTGCGGCGATCCACAAAGGCGTTCCGCCGACCTTCATCCTGCGGGAAGCGCTTGGCCGCAATCGTCATGGCATGGGCGACATGACTCTGCGCGCGGCGCAGTTCCGGGTCCTTGGCATTGTCGATGTGGGATTGACGGCGGAACCGTTCGGCGAGGTCGGTCCGCAGGTCGGGCTTTTCCTTGCTGTCCCGGACCTGGCTGGCCGTTCTGGACGCGCGCTGCTTAGACTCAGCCTCGCCAACGTCGCGTGTCTGGGTACGTGACTTCGGGGTTCCAGCCTGGAGGGTCTGGTCACGTTGCGCCGCCGCCCGCGTCTTGGCGTCAGGCCGATACCCCTCGATCGTCAGCCCTTGTGCGGCTGCGGCCAGATAGGCGGCGCGCTTGAACTCCGCGTCGCCATTGATCTTGAGCGCCGTCCAGCCATTGGCTTTGGCAAGCCGAATGAGATCGGGGAGGGCGCGGCTATCCTTCGCCTTGATGCGGTCGGGAGAAATCGTCGCCACCGGATACTTGTCATGCGCGCTGCGATAGAGCTTGTCCCCCACCCGCAAGAAACGGGTTTCGAGCTCCTGGGGCATTTCGACGGTGGCGCGCTTGCGCGTCGGCTCGGGTCCAGCTTCGGGAGGGGTGAGGTTATCAGCCATATTATCGCTCCTGCTCAATGATGCCCACACGGCGGTCGCCGCGCTCACTCGCCTCCACGTCGATCAAAATGTCGTCAAAATCCGAGATCACGACACAATCCATGGCGAAGGTCTCAGGGTCAGGGTTCGCCAGCTGGTCGGCGTCGGGCAGAACGCAGGGAGGCAGGTCCTCATCCTCCGCGATGCGCCGGACGATGGGCGCGACGCTCGGTGGCGGAGCCAGCCGGCGCGTGAAATGGCGATCGCCATAATAGCGGATCTTGTCAGCCCGGATCGGCGGCATGCCGCCGCGCAGCAACAGTAGCTCGTCACTGGGGAACTGCATCAGTTCCTGCGGCAGCAACAGCGCGCGGCGATGGTCGGACATGGATTTTGAGCGATTGGCAAGAATGCCATGGATCGTGAGCGACTTGGTGACCGCCTCTTGCCCCACATAGCCGATCCGTTCGGACAGCTCATTGGCAACCCGCAATTCCTTGGGCGTGAACGCGATCTCGACGCCGCAATTGGCGACGATCTCGTCGGCAACATGCTCGCCATAGACAGCGCGAAGCTGGGACCGGGACTGGATGACCGGCAAAAGCCGGATGCCATAGCCGGCCACATAGGAGAAGGCGCCGGCTATGACCTGGGCGCGGCCGAGCCGCGCAAACTCGTCGAGCAGCACCAGCACGGAGATCGGCGTGCGTGCGTCAGGCAATTCGCGGACATTGAGGTCGATAAGCTGTTGGAACAGGAGATTATAGAGCGGCGCGACCCGATCCAGCTCGTCGGGTGACACCCCCAGATAGACCGACATGGGCCGCATCCGCAGTTCGCGCAGATCGAAATCGCTATCCTCGGTGGCCGCATCGACCCGGGGGTTGAGCCAGAGGCTGAGCTTGGATGTGACCGTCTGGACAATGCCGGCAAAGGTGTTGTCAGCGCCCGACGTGAAATCAGCGAGCGCGTTGCGGCAGCCTGCCGAGAGGCGCAGACTCCGATCGTCGAGTATCCGGCGGAAAGTGCCCCGCGTATCGCCCGTGGTCATCAGCCGGTAGATGGCACCGATCGTGAAGGGCCCGTCGGCCTGGGCGAGATAGGCGCCCACGCCGACAAAGGCCGTGCGCGCGGAATCGGTCCAGAAGGGTTCACCCCGCTCAGGAGGCACGAACAACATGGTCGCGATCTTCTGGAGCTCGATGATGACCTGGTCGGCGTCCTGCCTGTCGATATAGCTGAGCGGGTTATAGCGGGCGGTACGGCCCTCGGGTTCGGTCGGGTTGAACAGATAGACGGCCTGGCCATGTTTCGCGCGAAACCCCGCCGTCACATCATAATTCTCGCGCTTCACATCGAGTACGACGGTCGAGCCGGGCCAGCTCAGCAGATTGGGGATGACGATACCGATGCCTTTACCTGAGCGCGTGGGGGCTTCGACGATGCAATGTTCATTGCCCTCGAAAATCAGGTAGCGACCGGATTTCTTGCCCAGAACGATCCCGTCCTTGCCGCGGAAGCCATGGCGCACAATTTCGCGTTCCCTGGCAAAACGGGCCGCGCCGTGCAATGGCGGCTTGCGGGTCACGAACCAGTAAAGAAGCAGACCCGACAGCAGCGATCCGGCTGCCATGCCGCCGGCGAGGCCCTTTTGGACCACAGGGTCACCCCGATAATACCAGAAGAAGGCTGGCATCTTCAGCGGATCATAGGCGGAGGCGGGAAGGCCCAGGGCAAACCACGCGACAATGGAGCCGGTAAGACACAGGAGCAGGAGGACGGCGGGAATGCCGATCGCCAGCGTCGTGCCCCGGCTCATGCGGCGTGCCGCCCTGCGGGATCATAATAGACTTCCGTGACGCGAAACTGCCCTCTCACTTTTTTCATCTGGACCACGACGTCGACGAGGATCTTGAGGAGCGAGCGGATATCGTCACGGCCAAGATCCGCTCCCCCCTCGCTCTCCTTCACCAGCAGGGTGAGCTGGTCGAAGGCCAGTTCCGCCGACGCAGCGTGGATGGTCGTGATCGATCCGGGATGGCCGCTATTGACGTTGCGCAGGTAAAAGAAAGCGGTGCCGTCCCGTAGCTCCTGCAGCAAAATCCGATCGGGCCGCATCCGCAGGGCGCTTTCGAGCAATTCCTTGGCTGTGACCTTGGCGGTGCCCTGGCCGTCCTTGCTGTAGGTCATGTGGACGACATTGCGGTGGGGAACCACCAGCTCGCGTGTGTCTTCGATGGTGAGCAGCCGTTCCTCTTCCGGGATGAGCTGGATCAGCCCCTTGGCGAAGGTCGTTTTGCCCGATCCGGTTGCGCCGGAGATGAGGATATTGAGGCGGCTGCGCACCGCGAGCTTGAAAAATTCGACATGGCGCGCGTCCGCCAGCAGGCCAAGGAGCTGATGCTCGATGTCCGTCATGCCCCGCTCGGCGACCTTCGTTTCGGCAAAGAGGCCACTGGCATCGAATTCCTCCATGCTCATGGCCTTCGTCGAGGGCTTGCGGATTGTGATCGACACTGTTCCGTCCGGCGCCACCGGCGGCGCGACGATCTGGACGCGTTCGCCGGTTGGAAAGATGGTCGAGCAGATCGGGTTTTCGCGCGTGACGTCCTGCGAGGTGAACGCTGCTGCTGCCGTCGCCAATATGTTGAGGCGGGGGAGGGTCAATTCCTCTTCCCGGCCCCAAGTCCAGCCACCCCGCCGCTCGACCGCAACCTCCAGAGGCTGGTTGATGACAACCTCGGTGACGTCCTCGTCATCGAGATATTTGCGTAAGGGCTGGATGGCGTCGTCCAGCACCGCCGTATTGCGGAAGGCGGTGACGGTCATTTGAGACTCAATCCATAAACCTGGGCAAAGTCGAAATCCTGGGCCACGGTGATCGCAAGGTCGGTCCCCTGAGGCACCCGCAACACGGGCTTTATCTGCTGCGTGTCCTGGAGGATGGTGGATGCGGAGTCCGAGGGCACACGGGTCACATTGCTGCCGGCCTGGCCCACGGCATTGGAGGCGACAGAGGCGCCATCCTCCAGCACGCTGAACAGCAGAGCGGAGCCAAAGCGTTCCCAGAAGAAGCGATCGACCTTCCCGCCAATCCCGGCCCGGCCGAGGCTGTCCGATGCCGGTGAAGCAATATCGATCGCCACGCCGCGCGGCGTGACGGCGCGGCTCCACATGGCAAAGAGGCGATATTGCCCACGATTGAGCCCGCCCTGATATTCGCCGAAGACGCGCGTGCCTTTCTCCATCAGCACGACCCGACCATTGTCGGAATAGATGTCGCGTGGAACGATGCAGGTGGCATAGCCGGGCACGCTGCTGTCCATCGCGGTCTGGAGGGTGCAGGGAATGATCGAGCCTGCCGTGACCAGATAATTGCGGTCACCGATCATACGCGCGCTGGTGCGGCCGATCGCGGAGGTGCGCTTGAGATTGTCCAGAGCGGTATTTTGTTGGGAGCCGCCTTCAGCAGCGCTGGCATCGGGCAGGTTGCCGCCGAACGCTGCGGCCTGTTGGCCAAGCGATTGGCCGCTGGTGCCGCTATAGGCAACCAGGGTGGAGCGGCGGGCGGAATCGCGCAGGGCCTGCGCCTCTGCCATCCGTCGCTGCGCAGCGGTTGCTTCCGGCGATTGCGTCCGAGTGGTGCCAGGGGTTCCCGGCCCGATTGCGGGGACCTGCTCGCCGGTGAGCGGAATGGGCGCATTGGGATCTTGCGCGGCTGTCTCCAGCGTGGGCGCGATCACGGTCTTGGGATCATAGGGCACTTCAGGCGCGGGCGGCTTGGCCTTGACCTCGGGCAGCTTGTTGTTACCGCCGACACCCGCAGCGATAGTGAGGCCGGCAAACAGCAGCGAGCCGCCGATGGCCCCGGCCACGATCATCTTCTTCGTGTCCCATTGGAAGGATGTCAGCGAAGGAATGCGGTTGGGGCGATCGACCGCTGCCGCATCCCGGTCGATCTCGTTCATGTCGGGGGTCGCGTCGACGTCGAAATGCCTGTCGTTCACGTCAATTCTCCGTCTTGCGCTCCACCACTTCCGACGCCGTGTCCGTCTTGGGATCGCGGCCGTAGAAGTTCGGGCTGTCATTGTAGATGCACAGCACCACCTTGCCCCGGCGCAGGCGCAGCTGTCGGAACACGCCATGGATCACGACAAATTCGTCGCGCACATCGAAGGAGGCCGTGGCTTCGCTGCCATCGGGATTCACCGTGAAGATGGCGGGGATCTCGCGCTGATTGGGAAAGCGCAGGACCGTGAACTGGCCATTGTCGGTGACTTCGGACGGCTGGATTTCTGACGAGCCCTGCACGCTGTAGTTGAGGTTGCGCATGCCTTCGAGCACGCCAAGGTCGAGCGCTGCCCTGATCGCCCCATTTTGCTGCGCCAGAACCTGGGTGAGCTGCTGGCGGGCAGCGGCCTCCCGGCGGGCTGCCGCCTCCTGCTCGGGATAGCGTACCCTGACCTTGTAGAATGTTTCGGACGAGCGGCCATTGGCGACGGCGGCGAGCGCAAAGGTGTAATTGCGTTTCTGGCCGGCATAGTCGGTGACCACGATGAGATTGGTCCCGCCCGCGCGCTCGCGCGGTTTGATGAACAGGGAATTTTCAGCCGGGGCGACTTCCCAGGACACGGTGTCGCCCATGGCCACGAATTTGATCACCTCGCCTTGCGCGAACTCGATCTGGGTGGCCGTGCGAAAGGCGCTGCGGATCGCGATGACATTCTGATCGCTATAATTGACCTCGCGGACCCGATGATCGGCGGTGACCGGGCGGGGTGTGTTTTCGGCGTGGGCGCTCATCGGGAGCGCACAGGCCAGCATCGCGACTGATGCCATGAGGAGCTGTTTCATTTTCCACCTATCTCTACGTCCGCGCGATAGGCTTTCACCTGGAAGCCGAGCGGATTGGCGTAGCGGCCCGCTTCAGATTCCGGCTTGGAGAGCACGTCGAACGTGATGGTTGCGATGGCTGGCGTTTCGGTGGCCTGCCCATCTCGTTCCAGCCGCTTGGTGAACCGCACCTGGGCCACGGTCGGCGAGATGAAGGAGACCGCCCGCACCGCGACGAAGACCGTATCACTGGCCGTCAGCTGGTTTTGGGGGGAGTCGGGATTGTCCTTCTTGTAGAAGCTGATCCAGCGGCGCTGTTCCTCCGGCGCCGAGAGTGCGAGCACCTGGTTGAAATATTCCTGCCGCGCCTGCGGTATCCAGCCCTCGCGGGACCGGACATAATTGGCGAGAAAATATTTGCGGACCGCCTCATCATAGGTGACCGTCTTGTCGCCGCGAAGCTGCTGGGTCACTTCGGTGGCGCCGGTCGAGCGATCGACGGTGACGACATAGGGCACCACGGTCTTGAGCGGCGATAACATCGCCACCGACGCGACGCCGACCACCGCGATGGTGCTGGCGGCGCCCGCGACGATCCAGGCGAGCCGCTTCGACCGTTCGGCCGCGACGAAGCGTTCCCGATCCCAGCTTCGCGCTTCGGCGAAATAGGCCTTGAGATCCTCGGCGCTGTCTTTGACCCCGATTGCCATGATCAGCAACTCGCATAGACGGCGCGAGAGGCCGCGCCGGGGGCAGGGGGAGGCGCGGCCTCGCTGATCGGTGGCACGCGATCCACCTTCGCTGCTGGACCACCGCTTTGCGGACTGCTGGGTGAAGGGAAGAATTGGGTCGGTGGGGTTACAGGCGTGGGTGCCACTGCACTGCGCGCGGGGAGCGTCGGGAGGATTGTCCCATAGGGATTGGCGGGCCGCTTGGCCTGGCCATTGCAGCGCGGGACCTTGGCTTCCTTGGCCGCAAAGACGGGAGCAGCCGGCGGAAGTGCAAGAAGGGCAAGCGGCACGAGGGCCTTGACGATATTCACGGCATTTCTCCTATCGCGTGCGGGTCAGCGTTCCGCCGCCGCCGTTTCGGCTGCCACCCAATTGCCAGGCGCCCGCACCAATGGCGCGGACGCCGCTTGAGGGTGCGCCCGCCATGGTGCGGCCTGCGGCCGGGGCGAAGTTCACTGTAACGGCGTTGGCAAATTGGGCGGCAAGAGCAGGGCCGCCACCGCCCAGACCCGATGCCAGGCTGGGGATTTGCAGGAAGAAGTAGAAGCCCAGCACATAGAATGACAGAGCCTTCATCACCGCGATCAGCAATTCGTCGTCGTTGCTGATCGCATTGATGAATGTATCGGTCGTTTGCGAGATGAACAGCGTGACCAGCAACGCGAACACCACCAGCATGATATAGCTGATCGCCGATCCCATCCATGAGAAGAACCAGCCCCTCGTCGAATCGAACAACAAGGCAGCCACAAACAGCGGACCGACGACTGCCAGCAGCGCGAGTGCGAAGAGGGCAAAGGCGCAGATCGTGAAACCCAACGCGCACGACAGCAGGGCGACAATCAAAATGATGAGATTGGCAATTGCGGCGAGGATTATCTCGACGAAATTGTTGGGAATGCCGACAAGATTTTTGCCCGCTACGATCGTATGAGCTCGAATAATCTCCTCGATCTTCGTGATCGCGTGGAAGGCACCTTGCAGCAGATTGTCGAAATAACCGCCAAGACCGTTGACGTCTGCGCCTCCGAGCGCGTTGGCGAACTGCCCTGGCAAACCATTCATGGTGAAGAGGCCGATGGATGCACCATAGAGTGAGCTGACTGCCCAGGTAAGGGCTGCGAGCTTCAGCGCGCGATAGACAAATTCACGCGCGGGATATTGCACAGCTCCCCTGAGGATCGCGCCCCCCAGGAGGATGATGTAGATGGTGACGCCGACGCGGAGGGGGGCAGAAATAATACCGATCACCGAAGAATAAAGTGCGATAATGCCGGCGAGGGCGCCATCCACTGAATTCATCATGTTTTCGAAGATCGGAAAATTCATGGCGCTGCCACCTTGTTAATTCTGAATACCAGCCTGACGCTTCAATTTTTCACGTCGCTCATCCTCAATTTTAAGCATTCGCACGGTATCGTCGTTATTACAGTTCTGAGTCACGACAGAGGGCCAACTCGCTACCGGTCTCTGTGAGCTTTTCCATTCCGAACACATCTTTTGAACTGCCGCTGCATCGTCGGAATGAGACATCAAATACTCAACCGAGCGGAGTGGAATGTCAGACCGCAATGTCTCACCAGACTGCGACTGTTCAGACCGGGAACAGGCGGAAAGCAAAAGCAATGCCGCGCTGCTGATTTTGACGACCTGACGCATTATTCGACACCTGCCTGAGATTTGAGCCTTGAGAGTTGACGGTCCTGTGCGGCAACAAAGCCCTGATAATCGGCCTCGGCCTTCGCGCGGCGTTGCAGCTCGACCGCTTGCAGGGCCATCATGTCATTCGTCATCTGCGCCTGTTCCAGCTGAAGGCGAGCGCTCATGTCGGCGCGTTCTGCCGCCGAGTTCGCGCTGGCCAGGCGGCTGCGCAGTTCTTCCAGGCCTTCGCGCCGGCTCGTTACGGAATCGCCCACCGATCCGGCCAGGCCTGCCGTAACAGCCGCGCTTCGTGCACCGGTCTCATAGCTTGCGCGCGTGCTGTCCGAGACGTCGGGGGACAGCTGCCCCATCAAGCCTTGATACACGCTGTCGGAACGACCGCGCAGGCGACCGATCACATCCAGATTTCCGTTGGCATAGCCATCCAGGCTGCCGGAAGAGACGTTTAACTCGCGCATGGCGTCGGTGCGCAGGCTGCTCGCAATGCTCCCGATATCGGTAGCCTTGTTGAGGTCGCGATACAGGTCGCGGGCCTGCTGAAGCTGATTGGCCCCTTGAGCCAACATCGATACGCCCTGGCGAACCTGCTCGAGTTGCTGGAATAGGCCACGGGTATCGCTGACGGGAATACCCTGCGCCTGCGCTGATGTCGCGATGGTCAGAAGCGAGGCCCCTGCCACCCAATAGTGAAGTCTTTTGCCCTTCATCCTACCCTCTCCTCTCAACTTGAGCGTCGGCGCTGATGGAAAATGGGGAGCCACACGGCCGGATCGGGGCCATGTTCGGCGATCACCTCGCAGGCCACGGCAGTCGTTTCCGCACGGCCTGACAGGACGGCCAGCTCATTGTCGAGGCCGGTCAGATCCAATTCGACGACAACAGAATCGTGGCCCTGCTTCACCAGAAATTTGTGGGATTCTTGGGCAAGCTCCTCGCGGATGAGGGCAAATTCGGCCTCCGTCATGGAGAAGCCGTCGATATAGTCCCGCCGCTGGCCATTGGGGTTGGGGAGCATGATCTTCGTCGCGACCTGCTCAAGGATGGAATGGCTGATGTCGCTCTTGAGCGCATCGCCGGGCGATTGGGTCGCGAACACCATGAGCGCATTGCGCTTGCGATATGTCTTCAAGCCGTCCTGCGCGAAGCTGCGAAACGCATTGTCACCCAGCGCCTTCCAGAATTCGTCGATGACGATCATGGTGCGCTCGCCGGTCAGCAGCTTGTCGATGCGATGGAACAGGTAGAGCATCAACGGAGCGCGAATATCGGCATTGTCGAGAAAATCGGTCATGTCGAAGCCGATGAAACGGGCGTCGAGCGTCATTTCGTCGGTGGCGTTATCGAACACCCAGCCCAGCGCGCCGCGCGAAGTCCATTTCTCAAGCCTCGCACCCACCCCGCCTTCATCGGCCATGCCGAGCATGGTCCGCAACGCGTCGAGCGAGCGGGCCGCGGGCGGCAGTTTCATGACGGCCGCAATGCCATCATCAATCCGCTTTTCTTCCTGCACGGAAATGGCCCGTCCTTCGACGCGAACCAATTGGCGGATCCACAGCGATAGCCATGCTCGGTCTTCCGCCGTGTCCGACAATGCCTTCAAGGGCGCAAAGCCCGTCGGTGCGCCGTTGGCGAGCGTCAGATAGCTGCCGCCGCTCGCCAGCACAAAAATCTGGGCGCCGCGATCCTTGTCGATGAAGATCTGCCGGGCACCGGTCTTTTCCGCCTGTGCCATGAGGAAGTTCAGGAGGACCGTCTTGCCACCGCCAGTCGGGCCGATGACCATCGTGTGTCCGACATCGCGCTTGTGGAAGCTGAAGAAATAGGGGCTACGCGCGCTGGTCTTGAGCAGCGCGATGGCATCACCCCAATGATTGCCGGTCGCGTGACCGGCGGGATAGGTATGGAAGGGCGAGAAGGCCGCGAAATTGAGCGACGTGATCGGCGCCGGCCGCGCCCGCCATGCAAAATTGCCGACAAGCTGGCTCCAATAGGCGGCTTCCAGTGCGGCCCCCTCGCGTGCTGCCACCATGCCTGTGTCTGCAAGCGCGGCACGCGCGATCGACATATGATCGCGCAGGGATTTAAGGCTGCCGCCATAGACGGCCAGGGTAAAATGATGGTCGCCGAGCACGAAGCGGTTCGACATGAGATCGTCGGCCGCATCGACCAGATCGTGCATCTGGCTGATCGCCCGATCGTCGGCATTCTCCATCTGTCGCTGCCGCAGGCGGAAGCGCTCCGCTGCGGTGGCGCGGCCGAGGAAGGTGAAGGATTGGGTGAGGACGAACCCGAAATCGACGGCGAGGAGGGATTCAAACTGGCGAGGCGTGGTAAAGGCGGGATATTCCCGAATGCCGAATATGCCGCCGAACGAACTGCGATCCGCATCGCGGACTTCCACGGTCTCTCCACCGAAAATGACCCGCTGCCGATAGAGTGCGCTGCCCAGATGGCCGCGAATGATCGGCACGCGGCGATAGCGGCCGGTCATCACCATCTCGGTGACTTCCAGCGGTTCGGAGAATTTAAGGCCGCATTGCCCATAGATAGCGAGGCGGCGTGGCTCACAGCGGGCCATCAACTTCTCGAAATCCCGGGCCTTATCTTCCAGGAACTCGATCAAATCCTGATCGACCGCATTGGCGGCCGCGTCATTCCTGCCTTTGGACCGGAAGAGATGAATGAGCTTGTCGGCGCCATGCGCAGAAGGGCGCACCAGCAGGGTGACAAAGAAGCGGTTGATGAACATCCGCTCGCGGTTGATGCGACCGAAATAGGCGGCATCCAGATCGCGGGCGAATTTCGATCGGAAATTGCCGCCGGGATATTGTTCGACCCGCGCTCTTACAAGATGCGTCCAGATGGAGAGGCGGTCATCATGGAGGTTGCGGAGCATGCCATTCAATTTGGCGTGCCAATCGTTGAGGTCGCGGACATCGGCGGATTCGAAGGCGCGGCCCTGCAACTCGAAGCTGAGCATAATGGCCCCAGAATCGAGCACGATCATCTGGTCGTTGATATGCCGGGCATAAGGCAGAAACTTGGTCGGCATCACTTCCTTGAGCGCGACCTTCAACGGCACCTGGGCTGAGAGGCGATGGGCATTAGCCATGGCGGCCGAAGCCCTTGCGCGCGATGCCCTTGAGAGGAAGAGGGGTATAGCTCGATCCGCCCCAGAAGGTCCGGTTGCGGTTCGCCGCCTTGGTGCGGAAGAACAGGAAAATCAGCCGAAAGGCATTCACATCCTGACGCACCACGATGCGGGCGAGGCCATAGCAGACCGCCGCCGTGATGAGCGCATAGATCGGATTATTGGTGCCGATGAGGACAATGGCCGAGACCAACAGGATCGGCACGGCGGCCTCAATGGGGATGCCCGCCCATAGGGCAGGGCGCGTCACTGCCAGGAACAGCGTGTTGCGCGCTATTTCTTCTCTCTCCTCGCCCAAGCGGTCCTCCTGGCTCTCAGAAAATGGCGGCCCGGCATCGTGTCGAGCCGCTTGGCTATCAGGCGGAGCCTGCGATCTGATCCACTATCCACGGCGCGGAAAAGATGATCGCAATCCCGATGATCACCGTGACAAGGCCGCCGGTGTTGACCCGCCCCATGAGCCATCCCGCGCCCGCGATGATGACCGCGATCACCGCCAAGGCGCGCAGCAGGCCATTGCTGAGCAGGCTGAGCACATTATTGGCGAAGCCCTCCAGATTGGCAGATTGGGCAAAAGCGGGGTCGGGAGACAGGAGCGTCGCAATGCTGACGATAGCAGCTATGGCTGCAAATGACGTCACCTTGCGTTGCAGTGGTGACATGCCCCTTACATAGCGTTGGACGGACGATCGTACCGGCCACGCGCGTATTTGCGAGACTGCGCTCAATTTCATCAGCTTCCTCCTATTTCCGCGTGACGGGCACGCTCGAAAGCCGCTCGGGAGAAGACGTCCCAGGCGGGCGGTGGCGATGCCGCCGGTGTCGGCCCGGCATTGGCCATATTTTCAGCAGCCAACTCGGCCAGCATCGTGGTGGGGGGCTGGCTCTCCTTGCCGCCTTCTGCGGCGCTTATCGGCGCGGCATAGGCAACAGGGGTCACACCATTGGCGACGCCAGCGTTGCTCAGCACACGATGCACATAGCCGTTGCGAAAACCGCGAATCTGGCTGCCGCTATTGTACATCGAGAGAGCGACGCGCAGGGCCTCCTGGGGCATCCTGCCGTCGCGGACCCGGTGGTAATTGCCCGCAAGCACCTGTCCGGCCGCGCCGATATTGGCGCAGGGATCGAACACGCTGGCCCATGTAAGACCGAGCGCATTCATATTGTTGGAGTTGATCTGCCCAAGGCCAAGATCAACCGAATAGCCTTTGGCGATGTAGCTGCGCGCGATGCGCGCCGCATCCGCCGCATTGGTCGGGCGATCGGGTTGCTGGGCCACACCGTTGACGTTGAGGGCAAACTGATAACCTTTGCTTTCGGTATGCACCACGGCTGCAATCGTGGATGGGGCAACGCCGCTTGCGCATTGTGCGGCCAGCCCCAAGATCGCGGCGGTCGTGAACTGCATTATTGCGGCCCACCCGGAATGGCTGTGGCCTCGGCTTGCGCCACCTCCGCTTGGGTCGGGACAATATAGGTCTGCCGGCTGCCGTCCTGCATCGTCATGACGACAGTGCCGGGTCGCCCATTTTTCGGCTCTCTGTACTTTGCCGCCCTGACACCGCCAGCGGTGCATGTCGGAAAGCCCCCGCCCAGGGCAAGGCTTCGCAATAATTTGCGGATGGGAGGCACGCACTGCGCATATTGCATCCAGCCGCCCGGATTGCTTGCGCACAGCAGCACCTCACAAGCCCATGTGCTGTCGGCGGCCTTGGCCGAATAGGGCGTAGCACACGTCAAAAGGCATGCAGCAACGCCGAAGGAAATAGACAAGCGATTTCGCATGTTTTCACCTCTATGGGAAAACAGCTTAAGTCGCTTTCAGGGCACTGCCTAGCCTGCCCCGATGACGCAAATTCCTGAAACTAAGGGATTATCTGGCTTTTCGATTTCAGAAACGGGATGGATCGTTCCATTGAGGCGATGGATTGACGCCAATCATCGCGCTGTAGCCATAGGCGTTCACAATATGACGAATGGCCGATGAAATCTTTGAATATAAACGGATTCTTTTCTTATCGTAGAGTGCGACATGGTAGGGCGTCGAACCGCGCCAGCTGACCCGGACGTTGATGTACCACTTGCCATCGTCATCCCGTTGATGCACCTGAATGTCGGTGATCGTGCCCGCGACCGGGCGATGGGATGTGAGTTCGCGTTCCAGGATCAGTTCGAGTTCCATTTTACCTCATGCAGCGATTTATATATATATCGCTGGTATCGTGACGTTATTCTTATTAGCCTTAGGGTAAGTGGCAAGTGAGAGGAGGTCCAGTGAGCGGTCGCAATCCCGACGCGGTGGCACGAGATGCCGAACGCATCGTCCGACAGCTTGGCGGCAAATGGCAGGGTGATTACGCCATGTGCCGCTGTCCCGCCCATGCCGATGGCGATCCCAGCCTGTCGGTCCGGGTCGGCCGCAAAGCAGTGCTCTTTCACTGCTTCGCCGGCTGCACCTCCGATGCCATTGTCGAAGCGCTGCGCACCGGCCAATTCGCTCCGCCGGCTGGCCATGATCCTGGCCGACGCCATGAGGGAGGGAAGGCCGACTTCAATAAGCTGGCGCTATCTACGTGGCGCTTTGCCGATCCCTTCATCGGCAGTCTCGCGGAACGGTATATCCGCGGTCGGGCGATCGTGCCGACGGGCATCACCGCCCGCTTTGATGCACGCTGTCAGTTTGGCGGCGGTGAGGACAAGGCTTTTGCGCCTGCTCTCATTGTTCCGGTTGAAGAAGATATCGGTGTGGTCGCCATCCACCGCACCTTTTTGCAGGCTGACGGGAAGGGCAAGGCTGCGATCACCAAGCCCAAGAGGTTGTTGGGAAACCCTGGTGGTGGCGCCGTACGATGGGGTGGAATTCCTGCCGATGGCATATTGCGGCTCGCAGAAGGGGTTGAGGACGCCGCGAGCGTCATGAACATGCTGGAGCCGGAAACCTTCGTGTGGCCGGTGTTGGGGATCGAACGATATCAGGCCATCACCATTCCCGAGAGCATCCACAAGATCATCATCTATAGCCAGCATGGCGGTGAGGCAGAGCGCGCCATTGAACGCGCGGAGCCGCATCTCACTGACAAGGGGCGGCAGCTCGATGTGAAGCTGCCGCCGCACTCTGGCGACTGGAATGACCTTTTGCGTGAGATCCGTTCGCAGTGAAGCTGTTTCCTGGGCTTCCCAACCATCAACGGGTCATGCTTGCGCTGATGTTTGGTGCGGTGTCGGTCTATGCCTTGGCACAGCAAAAGCAGCAGATCGGACGAATTGCGTCGCTGCGATTAATCGATCCAGCACCCCGAGTGATTGATGGTGATACGCTGGAGGTAGCGGGATCAACGGTTCGCACTGTTGGGATTGATGCGCCGGACGATGATCTTCCACAGCTCAAGCGGCTGTCAGCGCAGACGATGGCAGGTCTGGTTCAGCGCGATGGGGGCGTCGAGTGTGCAGCCAGCTTGTTTGATGTCGCGCTTCGCCAGGAACAGCAGTGTCGCAGCCCCGCAACCAGCTATGGTCGACTGAACCTCTCATGTCGCCTGAAGAAAAATGGGGCGAGCCTCGCAGCCACAATGGTCGCGCAGGGCTATGCCGTAGATTATCGGCGATATTCTGGCGGTGCCTATGTGAAGCTGATGCAGCAGGCGGCCCGGCAACGCATTGGTCTATGGGGCCAGAACTATGAAGGCATGCGCCGACTGGCGGTTGATCGAGCGGCGTTGCCGCCGTCTTGTACCTCATAGTCGGGAGCGACGTGCGGGCGCACTGTCAGCGGTTCGATTCCCTCGAGCATTCCCGAATAGAACCTGCGTAACGGGAGCAACCGACCGGTTGCCCCCGTTACCCTATTTGTGACAAAACGGGCCAAACGGCAGATCGGGCGAAATCGAATTGGCTATCTTGGGCTATGCGCGGGTTTCGACGGACGAGCAGGATACCGCTGCGCAACTCGATGCGCTGCGGGCGGCGGGGTGCGCCATCATCTTTGAAGACAAGGCCAGCGGCGCGAGCCGCGAGCGTCCGCAGCTGGCACGCGCCATCGGAAGGGCAGGGGAGGGCGACACGCTGCTGGTGGTCCGCATCGACCGCCTCGCGCGCTCGCTGTCGCATTTGCTGGAGGTCGTGGAGATGCTGAGGAAGAAGGGCGCCCATTTCCGGTCCATCAATGACCCGATCGACACCGGCAGCGCGCAAGGCATGTTGATGACCCAGATGCTGGGCGCGTTTGCGGAGTTCGAAAGGGCGCTCATCCGGGAGCGAACACGGGCGGGGCTGAAGGCCGCGGTCGCGCGGGGCGCCAAACCCGACAACCCCAAGATGCGCGCGCGCGACACGCGCGCCATCGCTGATATCCGCTATGGTCATCGGGAGCGCTATCTCAATGATTTGCTCGATGGGCGGCATCGATGGTTGCCGACGGTCGAGCGTCTGCGCCCGCATCTGCCGTGGAAGCTGGTGGTAAGGCAGTTGCAGGCAATCTCGCCACCAGTCCGCTCCTTCTCGGAACGGACGCTGGTCAAGGCCTGCCGCACTTTGGTGCGCGCTGGCCATGCAAACCCTTCCATTCTCGACAAAGCAGGGCGCTTGCCGCCCGATACCCGCGTCGCGCGGTTACTCGCGGACAGGGTTCGCACGCATCCCGATGCGACGTTGCGGGAACTCGCGACATGGCTTTCGCGCGATCTACGGGAACCCACGGCCCGCGGTGGTCTGTCATGGGCACCCGAAGGCGTGCGCCGCGAGAAGGAGCGGGCGCGCGCTCTTGGACTTCTCGAATGACGTGGCGACCTTCTCAAACTGGCAGGACGGATCAATGACGCAAACTGACGTGCTGACGGTCCGCAATCCCGTCACGACCTTCACTGCCGGATCCTCAACAAGGCCATGAGTTTGATCGTGGTGGCGACCGCGCTGCCGTTCCGCATGGGCACCGTTCCCTTCGCCGAGATCGCCGCGCACTGGCCGGTCATTCTCAACCTGCTTGCCGGAAGCCTTGCGGGAGCCTGGTTCGGCGCCGGATGGGCAATCGGCCTGCGGCCGGAAAACTTGCACCGGTTGATCGGCATCCTCCTGGTGAGGATCGCGATGGTGCTTATGTTCGGTCAAGGCCTGAGCGGCGGCCACAGTCTGGTCGCCGACGGGATGATGCGGATCATTGTCGGCATTCTTGGCGGTTTTGCGATCGGCATCGTTGCAGCGCTGCTTGGGGTTGCCGGCGGCGAGTTGCTGATCCCGACGCTGATCCTGCTGTTCGGTGTCGACGTGAAGCTGGCTGGCAGCCTGTCGCTCGCGATCAGCCTGCCCACGATGATCGCGGGGTTCGCGCGCTACAGCCGCGACAGCAGCTTCGCGGTGATCGGACGGCATCGCATGTTCGTCATCATCATGGCGCTGGGCCCGATCGTAGGCAGCTTCATTGGTGGTCGGCTGCTCGGCATCGTGCCCGAAGCTGCGCTACTGCCCATGCTGGCGGCGATTTTGATCGCATCGGCGGCGAAGATGCTATTCCAGCGCCGCCATGGGCTTCAACGAGGACCGGATCAGAATAGTCGGGTCTGAACCGCCTGAGCCGAGGGGCCAGGCTTCTGTTTGCTGTTGAGATTGGCGGTTTTGCGCCGGACTTTTCGTGGCCATTCGGGCTGCAAGGCCATGTCCGGCGGAGCCTCCCAGCGCGCGGCAGATTCGGATATCTTTTGGTAGGCGTTGATGCGCCTGCATAATCTGTTGAACATGGCGAAGTGTCGCGGGCGCTTATGGAGCGCGAAGACCCGTTGGTAGAACGACGGCGGCCATCTGTCTGGCTGGCCAGGTAACGCTCAAGCGCTCTATCACTCGCTCCGCGCACGAAAATCTCGATCGCTGGTTCCGCGTCATGCACCAAACCAGATTACGACGTGGCGTAGCCAGTTGCTGGCGGGCAGGGATATTGCTTCGGCCAACGCATCGGAAACGGCCGAGCCGCCGGTCGGCGTAAAGACGTTGCTCTGGGCGAAGCCATGGAGAATTCGCTGGGCCGACCCCATTACGCCTTCTATCCTCTGCAGCGTTTCTTGCATTGGGTAACGACGAAGGAGAGGATGTCGCATGATGTTTAGAAATCTGGTTCGTTCATCGCCTGATTGCAGGATAAATGCGATCCTGCAATCAGGATTGTATCGTGCAGCAAACGCCGCGGCCAACAGCATCTCAGAGCCGCCTTTTTGAGCGGGGCTGGACAAAGTCACCCCGTCAGGTGACATCGCGTGATCGACTAGCCGCATAAGCTGCTCTTCAGACCCCAAATAGGGGTATTCCAGGAGGGGATGAATGAAACAGGATTTTTATACATCTGCAGCAATCGCCGCCCTGTGCTGCTGGTCTATGGCGGTTAGTGGGCAGGCTAACGCTCAATCTGCGGGCGCGCCCGCCCCAGTTGCGCAGCCGGCCTCTCAAGAAACCGGACTTGGCGAAATCATCGTTACTGCGCAAAAGCGCGAGCAGCGGCTGAATGATGTGGGCGTCACCGTTTCGGTCGCCTCCGCTACGCAGCTTCAGAGCGCCGGGGTCGTCGATGCAGAGGGGCTCGGCGCGGTTGTGCCTGGATTTACGGCCTCTACCAGCGTGTTCGGTCCGCCGGTCTTCTCGCTGCGCGGCGTAAACTTCAACTCCTTTCAGGCATCAGCGCCTCCAACTGTAAGTTCATACATCGACGAAGCTGCGATTCCTTATCCTGTTATGGGGCAAGCCTTGTTCCTCGACGTCGAACGGGTCGAGGTGCTCAAGGGGCCGCAAGGAACCCTGTTCGGCCAGAATGCGACTGGTGGCTCCATCAATGTGATTGCGGCAAAGCCGACAGCGGAGCTTTCTGCAGGCTTTCGGATTGACGTTAATCATTGGGATGAAACCAATGCCGAAGGCTTTGTCAGTGGTCCGCTTTCAGACACGTTGAGAGCGCGCCTCGCCGTTCAGACCACGCAGTTCGGTGGTTGGCAGCGCGGTTATTATCTAAATGATCAAAAGAACGGCGATCAAAACAAAATTGCAGGGCGGTTGCTCCTCGACTGGACTCCCACGGATAGGCTCAAAGTTTCGGTCAATCTGAATGCGGCTAAAGACCGCAGCGAGCAGCAGCAAGCCCAGGCATTCCTCATCCAGCCTGTGAATCCGGCTGCGCCTTCCGCACAGCCGTTCCTGCTGTATCGGGACAATTTGCCGACGAACGCCCGCGATGCCGATTTCGACTCGGGTTATGACACGCGAGCGGACAACTATACTTACCAGGGTGTCCTTCGCGCCGATTATGATGTTACCGATCAGCTGACGTTGACCTCCATAACGAACTACATTAAAACGCGCTTTCGCTCGCCGCATGACCAAGATGGCACCGCCGTTCCCATGCAGCCCGCGACTGCGAAGGCCGACATCAAGTCCTTCAATCAGGAAATCCGGATCGCAGGCAACTACAAGGACATCGGTCTCAACTTCGTGTTGGGTGCAAGCTACGGCAAGGATGACATCACCGAAGGCGTCGCCAACTCCTATGTCGGATATACCGGGTTTCCGCCCAACTCTCCTGCCGAATGGATATATGATCTAACCCAGCGCGCTGCGGCAGTGTTCGGTAGCGTGGACTACGAGGTGATCGACGGGCTGACCCTTACTGCCGGTGCGCGCTACACCGAGACGAAGCAGACGATCAGCGGCTGCACGTTCGATCGGGGCGGCACGCCAGGTATCCGAGGTGTCTCGCAGGCTATCGTTGGAGCAATCAATCCGGCGCTGGCTGCTGCCTATGTTTCCGGCGGATGCATCACGATCGATGATGGAGGTACGGCTCCCACATTCTTGCCAATTTTTGCCGACGGCCAGCAGAAGGAACATAATGTTGCCTGGCGGGGCGCCATCAATTACAAAGTAACGGACGACGTACTGCTTTACGGTTCAGTGAGCCGCGGTTTCAAGGCAGGAACCTTTCCTGTCATCGTGAACCTGTTCAATTCCGTCATCCAGCCGGTGAAGCAGGAAAAGCTGACTTCCTATGAGGCTGGCGCGAAGCTGACGCTGCTGGATAATCACGTCCAGCTGAACCTCTCGGCTTTTCACTATGACTATGTGAACAAGCAGTTCTTCTCATTTCTGCCAGTCCTGCAGGGTGCGCTCGTTACAGCTACACTGGTGAACATTCCCAAATCGACCGTCGATGGCGCGGATTTGGAAATTACGGCGCAATTTGGGGGGCTACGTCTCAGCGGCGGGGTCACCTATATCAAAACCAAGGTGGAAAATTACGTTGGGTTTGACTTCGCTGGTCAGCCGCTCGATTTTTCGGGCAAGGAGTTTAACTATGCTCCACCTTGGTCAGCTAATCTCGATGCGGAATATAAGTTTGATACAGGGGGAAACCTGACACCCTTTATTGGCGGGACCGTGACCTATCGCGATAAGACCTATGCTGATCTTGGGGAAAATCCCGCTTTCGCCATGCCGTCCTACACTCTGCTGGATGCCAGGTTGGGCGTGGAGTCCATCAATGGATGGCGGGTCAGCATTTATGGCCGCAATCTGACGAACAAATATTATTGGAATTCGGTGGCTTCTTCCGGCGACGGCGCCGTACGCTTCACCGGCGAGCCGCGCACGTTCGGCGCGAACTTCAGCTATCGTTTTTAATGACAAACCGGGGGCGGATCCAGAATTGGCCCCCGGCAAAGGAAATGGCATGAACGCCGAAACATTGCTGGGCGAGGTTGCCATTGTCACCGGAGCGGCCGGTGGGATCGGCGCCGCAGCGGCGAGATCGCTGGCGGCTCTTGGAGCCAAGGTTGTCCTGACGGACGTGAAGCAGGCCGAAGGCGCGTGCGTCGCCGCAGAAATTGGCGAGGCCGCTCGGTTTGCGGCTCATGATGTCAGCAACGCTTGTGACTGGAGCGCCGCTGTTTCTATAGCGGAAGATGCGTTCGGTCCGATTTCCATCCTCGTGAACAACGCCGGGATAGCTCTGCCTCCGGCGCCTCTGCACGAAGTGAGCGAGGTGGATTACCGGCGTACGATCGATGTCAATCAGGTCTCCTGCTTTCTCGGCATGAAGGCGGTTGTGCCTTCCATGATTCGCTTTGGCAGAGGTGCAATTGTGAACGTCTCGTCCGTCGCGGGCTTGAAAGCCGAATGGGGGGCTATTGCCTATACAGCGAGCAAGTTTGCCGTGACGGGTATGACGAAGGTGGCCGCGCTCGATCTCGCTAAGGATAAAATACGAGTGAATTCCGTTCACCCCGGATTGGTCGACACGCCGATGGTGCGACCCGATGGGGGGGAGGAGGCTTTCGCTCCAATCCTGCAATTTGCTTCGGGGCTGCCGATACCACGCCCCGGGACGCCGGAGGAGATCGCAAACGTTATCGTCTTTCTGGCGTCGAATTCGGCCAGTTTCCTCACCGGCGGGAGCTTTGCCGCCGATGGCGGCTGGACGTTGCGATGACCGCTACGACTTCTAGGGCGCCGCGTCTGAAGGGGAGGGTCGCCGTGGTGACGGGCGCGGCGCAAGGAATCGGAGAGGCAACAGCGCGCCGTCTCGCGGAAGAAGGTGCACAGGTTATGTGCATCGATCTGGACGAGAGGGTGAAAGCCGTGGCGGAGGCAATCGGCAATCAGGCATGTGGGAGTATCGGCGACGTTGCCGATTCGTCCGTGCTGAGGGCTGCCCTGTGCGACATCGAGCAGCGTTGGGGCCGGATCGACATCTTAGTGAATAATGCGGGAATCGACGGTGTGCCCGCCTTGCTGGCTGACGGCGAGGAACGAGATTTCGCTCGGGTGATCGATGTTAATTTGCGGGCTTGCTGGTTGGCTATGCGGCATGTCCTGCCTTCAATGGTCGCGGGGGGAGGCGGGGCCATCGTCAACATCGCGTCAGTTGCCGCTCTCATCGGCTTTGAAACCTTGTCCATCTATGCGGCCTCCAAAGCCGCGGTAGTCGGCATGACTCGGTCTGCGGCATTGGAATATGGCCGCCATAACATTCGCGTCAACGCGCTATGTCCGGGCGGTGTTCTGACTTCCCTGGCCCTTTCGTTCATGGAGGAAGGGATGGTGGAAGCCTGGGCAGATAAGCACGCCTTAAAACGCTTTGCCGAACCCAGCGAAATCGCTGCTGTGGTAGCATTTCTCGCCAGCGACGACGCGTCCTTCATTACTGGAGCTGCGATACCCGTCGACGGCGGAATGACGGCTCAATAACGTACATAAATGAGGAACAGTTCTAATGCCCACGGTGCGCGCGCGTAGGATAATCAATGCACCCGTCGCCCAGATCTGGGCGGCGATCCGCGACTTCGGTTCGCATTCACAATGGATTGAGCATCATCCAAAAATAACACTGGAGGGCGGTGACGGGCTCACGATCGGCGTGAGGCGGAGAGTAACCTATTCCGACGGGAGCTATTTCGATGAAGTACTCACGGGCATGGATGATCGGGTTTGGGTCCAGGAATATGACGTTATCGGCGAATTGCCCCTGCCGGTCTATAATGTCTATGGCGCGATGCAGCTCTACCCCGTCAGTGGCGAAGGTCCGACCCTCGTCGAGCGCCGCCTGACCTATGACACGCCTCTGCCGGAAGCCGAGGCGCGAGATTTCGAACAAAGCCGGCTTCAACTGCTCTCGGGGAGTCTCGACATACTGGCAGCGCTGTTCGAATAATCCAAGGAGTCTTCTGATGCAAATACCTCCCTCTCCCTATGAACTGACTCCGGGTCTTCTCAGCGATATTGTCAGTCAAGTGGTTCCCGGCGCCACTGTCGGTGGCGTGTCGATCGTCAAGTCGCACGAATATGGCGACGGAGATGTTTCGACATCGGCGCGGGCTACGGCAACACTTGATTATTCGGATGGTTCTCCGGCTGACCTGCCCCGTGACGTCATCCTTAAGTTATCCTTCGATCCGCGCAAAAAGGGCACGGATGCGTGGTACTGTCAGCTCGACGGATTATTCGCGAATGAGGTAAATTTCTATAACCGCATAAGGCCGTCCCTTGCCATCGAGGCCCCGGGCTCGCTTGGTGGCTACTTCGATCGGGCGACGAAGCGCTACCTGCTAATCATGGAGGACGTCACGCAACGGGGGGCGACCTTCCCGAGCAATCTCGATGCGGTGGGCGTCGAGAATGTAAAGCGCATACTCGACGCCATCGCCAAGGTTCATGCGACCTTTTGGGAAAGCGACCGGTTCGTTGGAGATATGGCCTGGGTCGAAACCCATCTCCGCGGCGGCGTGGAAGACCATATGCGAAGCGTCATTCCTGAAGAAGGCATTCGCAGTCAGTTGGAGCTTCACAAATTCAAGCGGGAATTGCTGGAGCGGCTGGGTACCACCGAACGCGAACTGTTCGCGGGCATGTGCGCGAACAAGCAGCATCAGGCAACCTTGCCGCAGACGTTGCTCCATGGGGATCTTCATATCGGCAACACCTATCGCATGCCGGACGGCAGTGTGGGTCTGCATGATTGGCAGTTATGCGTGAAGGGCTTCGCGCTTCACGACGTCACCTATATCATCAACACCGCGTTATCGATTGCGGAGCGACGCGCGTATGAGCGGGCTTTGCTTGAATATTACCGCGACAAGCTGATCGAATTGGGCGTGCGGACACCTCCCTCACCCGAAGTGCTCTGGACCGAGCATAGGCGCGCGGCCCTCTGGACGCTGTATATCGGATGGTTGACTTGTCCGCCGGAAAGCTATGGCTGGGAGACAATGGCCGTGGCGCTGCTCCGGGTCTCCACCGCGGTCGAGGACCATGGTACGCTTGCTCTCGTTAGAGAATCGCTGTGAGGCTGATGCGCCAGGGAAGGCAGCTTTGACCGCGCCCGCCGCCCTCGTGATCGGTGGGAACGGGGGGATGGGCCTGTCGGTCACGAAAGCGCTACTGGAGGCGGGCTACCAGGTGGCTGCAACCGTTTCGCGCCCCGAAGCGATCTTCCCCTTCTCCAAGGCATTCCCAGACTGCGCGGCGCTGGAACATGCCGACCTTTCCCATCCCGAGGAGCTCCGGGCGCAAGTCGAGCGTCTGATAAGCAAACTCGGGTCGTTGAACGCAGTCGTCATTTGCGCTGCCGTGGCACCCTTCGCTCCGGCCGAAATGACCCCCTTGGACGTGTTCCGTCGTACGATGGAGATCAACTGTCTCTCCAATCTCGCTGTCTATCAGGCATGCCTGCCCGCGCTCAGGCGGACGCGGGGTCGCATCATATTGACGGGGTCCTGGTCGGGTGTCGTCGCGACACCCGTAATGGCGAGTTATGTCGCTTCCAAGTTTGCACTCGAAGGGTTGGTCGATGTCATGCGGCAGGAGGCGAGCGCCTGGGGCGTCGATGTCGTGCTTATGCAGCCGGGCGCTCTTGATACCCAGATGATGCGGCGCAGCCAGGCATCGCTCGCGCAGGTGATAACCCATCTGCCGGAGGAAGAGGCAGCCCTTTACGGGCGGCTTTACCGACAGATGAAGTACAGGGCTGACGAAGGTCTGGCTGCCGAGAAATTTACCTCTCCCGATGCTCTTGCTGCGGTGGTGCTTCACGCCTTGAAGGTGAAGACGCCCGAAACGCGCTACCCTGTGGGGGAAGATGCGAAATATATGTGCGAGTTGGCACGCAGCAGGACAGACAGGGAAATCGACGCCTTCATCCTGGACATGTACCGGACGGCGCCGCTGGACGGAGAAGGTGAAGGCATGAGCACGGCGCCCTTGGCGGCGGGAGAGGAATGACTATGCTTTTTCGACCGCGTCTCACACCCGCCGAGATCGATGGGATCATGGCCAAAGCGCATGCGGCCGCAGCGGCAGGCGGCTTTGCGGTGACGATCTGCATCGTCGATGAAGGCGGCCATCTGCTGCGTCTGGATCGGCTTGAAGATGCGCCGCTCATCTCGTTGCGGGTAGCCGAGGGAAAGGCGCGCACGGCGGTAGAACTCAACATGTCCACCGCCGCGTTGGAACAAGCCGTCGCCGCTCTGCCGTCGATGACCGCGATAGCAGGAATTTATCCGTTTCGTGGGGGCATCCCGCTCCGGCAGGACGGGTATTGTGTCGGCGCCATCGGAGTATCGGGAGTGCTGCCCGATCAGGATGAGCAAGTTGCCCAGAGCGGTGCGTCCGCTCTGGCCGCATGATTAGTGCGCGCTGTCCCGGTGCTCGGTGACAGGCTGCATGCAGCGCGTCTGCTAGGACGAACCAGTAAGTTTTGAATGACGTCCGAACGACTTCGCAAGAAAGTCGGAACCGGCAGTCAGTGGAGCAGGAATATGGAAACCGTGAAGGATGACCTGGGTAGCTACACATCGGGTGAAGTGCAGCGATGCCCTTTCCCTTTCCTAAATCGGTTGCTGGAAGAAGCGCCGGTATACCGGGACCCCGGTACGGGGATGTACATCGTCAGCCGTTATGACGACATCAATTATGTCAACAGCAATCCCGGGATCTTTTCGAGCAAGACGCCGATCATGATCAACCGGCAGACGTCGGTGTCCGAAGAGGTGGCGAAGCGTTATCGCGAGCGCGGCTGGCCCGAAGAGCATGTGCTGGCGTTCGCCGACCCGCCGGAACACGGCCTTCACCGGGCATTGGTCGATAAAGTGTTCACGCCAAGCTATGTCAAGAAGCTTGAACCCTATGCGTTAAACCTCGTAGACGAGCTGATTGACGGATTTATCGAGCAGGGTGAGACCGACCTGAGTTCGGGATTTGCCGTTCACCTGCCGATGTACATTATTTCCGACCAGCTTGGCGTTGCCCGGGAAGATTATGAGCAGTTCAAGCTCTGGTCGACGGCTTGGGTGGATCGCAACGACCCCAACTGTCCTCCGGAGCGCGAGCTCATGCTGACGGATCGCATGATCGACATGCAGAATTATCTGGCGGCCCGCGCGCGCGAATATGAAGCGGCGCCCAATGACAATATGCTGAGCCGGCTCGTGCATGCGGAGGTGAACGGCGAAAAGCTGACGATGGGCCAGCTGCTGATGATCGCGCAGCTCATCCTTGTCGCAGGCAACGAGACCACGACCACGGGCATCACAAGCGCCATGTATATGATCCTGAGCGATCCGGCGTTGAAGGCGCGGCTGATCGCCGATCCCGCACTGATTCCGGCCGTGATAGAAGAGATGCTGCGCGCCCATGCCCCGGTGCCGCATCAATATCGCTATACGACGCAGGACACCGAACTGTGCGGTGTGGAGATCCCCAAGGGAACGGTGGTCCAAGTCAGCTACCTAGCGGGCAATTATGACAAGGCGAAATGGGAATGTCCCGAGAAGATCGACATCGACCGCAAGGGCGTTCGGAACCATCTGGCTTTCGGTCGAGGCATTCACTTCTGCGTCGGTAACCAGCTTGCGCGCATGGAGATGCGGGTGGCGATCAACCGCCTGCTGGAACGATTGAAGGACATCCGCATATCTGAAAATCATCCAGCACCAAGGTTTATGGAGCATTTCCAGATCCATGCGCTTGAAAGCCTCCATGTGAACTTCACGCCCGGTTCGCGGGTGGCCGGATAGATGCCTGGGACCGCAGCACCGCTAGGCGTTGGCATCATTGGATTGAGCGCCAAGGGAGGCTGGGCCGCCACGGCCCATTTCGAGGCACTTCGCGCCATGCCGGATCGTTTTGTGATCCGGGCGCTGTCCGCTTCGACGCCGGGCAGTGCTCAAGCCGCGGGTGAGGCTCATGACATTGGCTTCGCCACGGACGATCCTGCCATACTTGCCGCGCAGCCGGGCATCGACCTGGTGGTCGTCACCGTCAAGGTGCCGCATCATAAGGAACTGGTCGCTCAGGCCCTAAATCGGGGCAAGGCGGTCTACTGCGAATGGCCGCTCGGCAAGGATTTGGACGAAGGGCGCGCGATCGCGGCCTCCGCCGAGGAACGCGGCGTCAGAGCCTTTGTGGGCCTGCAGGGTCGGAGTGCACCGGCTATCCGCTACCTGCGCGATCTGGTCCGGAAGGGTTATGTTGGCGAGGTGATTTCGTCCAATGTGATCGGTGCGGGCGGATTTCCCTGGGGCGGTGCCGCCATGGCCGGCATGGCCTATGTGCTGGACGATACGAGCGGGGCGACGATGCTGAGCATTCCGTTCGGCCATATGGTCGACATGTTCACCTGGGTTCTCGGCGATTTCTCGCGCCTTCATGCCAGCCTGGCGACGCGCTACCCGTTGGTGAAGCTCGTCGATGCGGACGGGAGCGTTGACGCTACAGCTCCAGACCAGATTGCGGTCGGCGGTATATTGGACAGCGGCGCGGTCGTTGCGCTTCAGTATCGCGGAGGCGATGCGCCAGAATGTGGATTCCGTTGGGAAATCAACGGGAGAGATGGGGTTCTCATCGTGGAAGGCAACAGCGGTCATCTTCAATATGGCCATGTGCGGATAAGCGGTCGCCAAGGCACCGGGCCGACCGATGATCTGACCGTTCCGGCGCAATATCGGCTGCTGCCGACCGATCCCTTGGGATATTCCGACGCCGTCGCGCATGCCTACCGCGCGGTCCATGAAGACCTCACCACCGGTTCTTCGATCGCTCCGACCTTTGATGATGCCGTCAAAACTCACCGGCTGCTCGATCGCATCGAGCGCGCAGCAGACTGGAACCGGAGAAGCAGCATATGATGACGCTTGAGGAGATGCAGGAAAAGCTGACCTATCTTATGGATCGGCAGGAAATTCTGGACGTGGTGAACCGGTACTGCCGTGGCGTCGATCGTCTCGACAGGGAGATGGTGATGTCCGCCTATCATGAAGACGCGATCGACGATCACAACATGTTCGTCGGATCGCCGGACGAATTCTGGTCCTGGGTGCGCAAGATGCATTCAGAAAATCATAGCGCGACTCAGCACATGATCGGCAATCACCTCGCCTGGATCGACGGCGATGTCGCGCATTGTGAAACATATCTGTCCTATTCCGGCATGAACAAGACGGGAGCCCCGTTCAGCGCCATTGGCGGCCGCTACATTGACCGCATGGAAAAGCGGAAGGGCAAATGGGGTATCGTCGCGCGCGAATATATCGTGGACTGGGTGGCGCCTTCCATCAATACGGTCGAAGGATCGAAGACCCCGGAAGGCGGCGCAAATTACGATTGCCTGCAACCATTCGAGTTCAAGGTCGCCGAAACGGCTCCGCAGCCCAGCCGGGATCGCCTCGATCCATCCTATCGCCGGCCCCTTGAGATCGATCCCGACCGGATCAGCAATTACAAGGCGTTGAGCGGCGCTGCGAAGGATGCGGTGGGCGCATGAGCGACGAGCAGGGCGGCGAAGGGGGTGTCCTTTCGGGCATCCGCGTGCTGGAGATCGGCCATTTCGTTGCCGCGCCTTTCTGTACACGCCTGCTTGGGGATCTGGGCGCCGAGGTCATCAAGATCGAGCCGCCACAGGGGGATCCGGTGCGACAATGGGGCGCCCAGGTCAACGGGCGGTCGCTTTGGTGGTCGGTTCACGGGCGCAACAAGCGTAGTGTCGCGCTCGACCTCAAGACCCCCGCCGGTCGTCAGGTTCTGCTCGATCTTGTCGAGCACTGCGACGTAGTCGTGGAGAATTTTCGCCCCGGCCAACTCGCCAAGATGGGACTTGCCCCGGAGGTGCTGCGTGAGCGCCAGCCGGGGCTGATCGTCGCGCATGTTTCGGGCTATGGCCAAAGTGGGCCGGGACGCAATCAGGCCGCCTTCGGCGTGATCGGCGAAGCGATCGGTGGTATCCGACATCTGACGAACCATCCCCCCGGAACCTATGGGCTGCCGCCGGTTCGTGTAGGCGTCAGCATCGGTGACTCGCTGGCGGGACTATATGCCGCCTTCGGCATCGTCTCCGCCCTCTGGCGCCGGGAGAGTTTTGGCGCAGACCCCAGGTTTCAAATGGTGGACGTCGCGCTGACCGAAAGCGTGCTCAGTTTGATGGAGGGAATGCTTCCCGAATTTGGCGCATTGGGCAAGGTCAAGCAGCCGACGGGTGGCGCGATCGCCACCGCCGCGCCGTCCAACGCCTATCCGACAGCCGATGGGCAATGGATTCTCATCGCCGCCAATTCCGAGCCCCTCTTTGCCAAATTGCTGGGCATTATGGATCGAGCCGACCTTATCGACGATCCGCGATTCCAGGGAAATGCGCAACGTGTCCGCCACGCTTGCGAGCTTGACGCGCTGATCGAGGAATGGAGTCGTGGCCACGCGGCCGAGAGGCTCTCGAAGATGCTCGCCGACGCGGATATCCCGGCTTCGAAGGTCTACACGGCCGAGGATATCGCGCGCGACCCTCAATATCGTGCGCGCGGAATGGTACGCGAACTGGAGGATCCCCTGCTTGGGATGGTCCTTCATCCGGGCATCGTGCCGCATTTTCCCGACGGCCCGGGACAAGTGCGCAATACTGGTCCGGACATCGGTGCCGATAGCGAAACCCTCCTGAAGGATCTGCTGGGTTACGACGAAACACATATTCTCGAACTCAAAAGCGCCGGAGTTTTGAAATGAGCGCATCATTAGTTTCGATTGTCGAGGTCGGCCCTAGGGACGGCTTTCAGCCGATCGGTGAATTCATTCCCACCGCGCTAAAGGCATTGTTGATCGACATGCTTTATGACGCCGGCATAAGGCGCATGGAGGCGACGGCGTTCGTAAGCCCTCGCGCGGTCCCGCAAATGGCCGACGCTCCGCAATTGCTTGCCCATTGCGCGACGAAACCGGGCCTGGATATTCAGGTGCTCGTTCCCAGCCAGCGTCAGGCGGAGCGCGCGCTTGCCGCCGATGCACGGCACCTTGCCTTCGTGCTTTCAGTTTCGCCCAAGCACAATCAGAGTAATGTGTTGCGGACGCCGCAGGAATCTGTCGAAGATTTTCGGGCAATCGTTGCACTGCTCCCGCCTGACGCCAAGATTCGTCTGAACCTTGCCACCTCGTTCGATTGCCCGTTTGATGGCCCAGTCGATCCGGCTGCCACGCTCAATCTGGTCGAGGCACTGGCAAAGGTGTCGGCGGAGGCGGAATACTGCCTGTGCGATACGACTGGCCGGGTGACCCCGGACAGGGTTGGCGACCTTTTCCGAAGCGCGAAGGAACGTTTCCCGCAGCTTCGTCACTGGGCCTTTCACGGCCATGATACCTATGGCCTTGGTGTGGCCAACGCGCTGGCGGCGTTCAACGCGGGCGTGTCGGTGATCGACTCATCCTTTGGGGGGCTAGGCGGCTGTCCCTTCGCTCCGGGTGCGACAGGCAACGTTGCGACCGAAGATCTCATCTGGACGTTCGCAAAGATGGGGGTGGCTACAGGCATCGATCTGTCGCGCTTGCTGGAGGCGGCGGACAAAGCCGCGACCCTCCCTGGCGCTTGTGTCGGCGGGCGGGTTCGTGACGCGCTGAATGCACAGACACGCCGGGAGGAAATGGCGTGACCGGCAAGCCCCGCACTCTCTTCGAGAAAATCTGGGAAGCGCATGCGATCCTGGAGCTTGATGATGGATCGTGGCTGCTCCAGATCGATCGCCATCTGATCAATGAGGTCACCAGCCCGCAGGCTTTCGAGGGACTTCGCACAGCGGGTAGGCAGCTTCCGTATCCGCAACTGACGATAGCGGTTGCGGATCATAATGTGCCCACCGAAAATCGCGACAGGCCGATCTCGGATCCCGACAGCAGACTTCAGGTAGAGACGCTCGAACGGAACGTCGCGGAGTTCGGCGTGCCGTACGTTCCGCTGCGCAGCGAGGCGCAAGGCATCGTTCACGTCATCGGCCCCGAACTAGGCCTGACGCTTCCCGGCATGACGATCGTCTGCGGGGACAGTCATACCTCCACCCATGGCGCCTTCGGCGCCTTGGCCTTCGGCATCGGCACGTCGGAGGTGGAGCACGTCCTTGCTACCCAGACCTTGCGGCAAAAGTGGGCACGCACCCTGCGCGTGCAGGTCGAGCATGCCCTACCCATCGGCACTACGGCGAAGGATCTCGTCCTTTATATTATCGGCAAGCTTGGGACCGCTGGCGGAACCGGCCATGTGATCGAATATGTCGGGCAGGCGATTACTGACCTAGACATGGCCGGGCGGATGACCGTGTGCAACATGTCGATTGAAGCAGGCGCCCGCGCTGGCCTTATCGCGCCCGACAGCAAGACCTTTGCATGGCTGGAGGGCAGGCCCAGCGTTCCGGCTGGGGCAGCCTTTCAAGAAGCGACGGATCGCTGGCTGGAGTTGCGGTCCGACCCCGGCGCCACGTTCGACAAGGAGCTGCTCGTGGATGCCAGGGAGGTTGCACCTATGGTGACATGGGGCACCAGCCCGGAAGCCGTAATCCGCATCGATGAGGCGATACCCTCGATCGAATCGCTGGAGCTTGGGAAGCAGGATCAGGCGCGTACCATGCTCGATTATATGGGGTTGCGGCCGCGGCAGGCGATCATGGGCGTGCCGATCGATGTCGTCTTTATCGGCAGCTGCACAAATGGGAGGATCGAGGATCTGCGCAGCGCTGCGGCGATCGCGGCTGGGCGTCACGTGGCTAAAGGCGTGCGCGCGCTGGTCGTGCCGGGTTCCGGCAGCGTCAAGCGTCAGGCTGAAGAGGAAGGGCTTGCCGATATATTCCGGGATGCGGGATTTGAGTGGCGGGATGCTGGATGTTCGATGTGCTTGGGGATGAATCCCGATCGCTTGTCGCCTGGGCAACGCTGCGCTTCCACCTCCAATCGCAATTTTGAGGGGCGGCAAGGGCCTGGCGGTCGAACGCACCTCATGTCGCCGGCCATGGCAGCGGCAGCGGCAGTGGCGGGGTCGATCACCGATGTCAGGACCTATTTTTGATGCGGAAATTCACGGAACTTGACGCAATCGCGGCCTCTCTGCCACAGGACAATGTCGACACTGACAAGATCTTGCCGGGCGAATTTCTCAAGACGGTCAGCCGCGCGGGGCTGGGCGCCGCCCTGTTCGCACGCATGCGCTACCGCGAAGATGGGTCCGAAAATCTGGGGTTCATCCTCAATCGCGACCCCTGGCGGAATGCGGGCATCCTGATCGCCGGGCATAATTTCGGCTGTGGCTCAAGTCGGGAGCATGCGCCATGGGCGCTGATCGACTTTGGGATCAGCGTAATTATCGCGAAAAGCTTCGCGGACATCTTTTACAATAATTGCTTCAAGAACGGGATCCTGCCGATCATCCTCGAGTTACAGGAACACGAACGCTTTCAGCGCCTCGCCGAAATCCCTGCCACCGCCCGCATGAAGATCGACCTTGTCCGGCAATGTATAGAAGCCGATGGCGCCTATGTTTCAGCGTTCGACATCGACGCTGGCCGCAAGGCTGCGCTCTTGGAAGGGGTTGACGAGATTGGCGAGACATTGAGACGCCAGGAGCAGATTGATGCATGGAGGCGACAAAATGTGAGCATCGGCGAGATGCCAGCAATATCCGTCGCCCGCGAGTAGCGGATCGGTCCCGCGACTTGGGGACAGCGGCCTGCGGAGCTTTTCATTATCAGCAACCTGTTCCCAACCAGAGAGGAATTTCCATGGTTATGTCCGCCGAGACGGCGGTTGCCGATCCTTCGGCACGGCTCACTCCGCACATGCTTAGTCATGCAGCTTGGGTGACGCATGATGTCGAAGCGACTGCCGATTTCTACATGAACATCATGGGCATGGAATTGGCAAGTACGGTCATCGACGACACAATCCCTTCGACTGGCGATCCGTTTCCCTATTTTCATATCTTCTTTCGGATGAAAGATGGGTCCACGATCGCCTTCTTCGAGGCTCCTGGATTACCGGCACGTCCCCCTGTGTCTCATCCTGCCTATGACATATTCGATCATATCGCATTGCAAGCGGAGACGCGCGAGGAAGTCGATCAGTGGCACCGATGGCTTACGAGCAAGGGCATTGAGGTCGTGGGGCCGACCGATCACGGGGGCTTGATCTACAGTATCTATTTCCGGGATCCCAACGGCCTTCGTCTCGAAATCACCTATCCGACCGATCCAGATTGGAATCGCCACTCCGCCAAGGGACAGGCCGACCTGACTATGTGGAACGAAGGCAAAAAGCTCGCCATTGCAGCCGGACGGGATGTCAGTCAAGCGATGACCGAGCTGATCGCCGCGCGACGCCGAAAGCCTTGAAGATTACCGTCTAACTGATGCTTCAAGTACATGCTAAGTTATCTGCCGGCCCCGGACCAAGGGGGCCGGCATTATGCTATGAAGTGGACGCTATCTCCTCTGGCTTCCACGACAGCGGAGCGGGTTCGCGGGTGGCGCGATCCTGCCAGTGGCTCCATAGATCCAGGTACCAGAGCAACAGTTCCCGCTGGGTTGCGATACCCAATCTCTGATAGGTCCGCTTCCGGTACGTCATCACGGTTTCCTCGCTGATGTTGAGCTCGAGCGAGATGCCGACAGTGGACATGCCGTAGATGATACGGCTGCAGACTTCCGCCTCGCGCCTCGGGAGCGATGAGGCGCATGCAGAGATGCAAGTTTCGATTTCGTGAAGGGACGTGAGGGCGACCGATATGTTGGGTCCGTCCCAAGTGATACTGATATGCTTGGCGAGGAGAGCGAAAATTGTTCCTGCGATCGACTGCACCCCGTTGATATCGGAACTAGTGAATGGGCCTGCATCGGAGGAGCGCAGTACGCTTAGCCCAACGATGTCATCGCCCCAGCGGGAACAGATGAGCAGGCGATCGCCGATATCCGGCTGGCCGTAGACGATGTCGCGTAGAACGTCGTCGCCAAGATGGGCGATATCAGTACGGACGAACGCCTCATCTTCGGACGAGAGGCGGAGCTTGGCTTCCGTAAGGGTAGGATCTCGGCGCCACAGGCCTTCCTTGAGATAAACGCCGACCTGCCGATGGGCGGTGTCGGAACCGTCCATGCTGGCCGCCGTCACTTCGATCAAATTGTCGGCGGTCAGGTGAAAAACCGTGGCGTGCTCGGCCCCGCAGGTATCATTGAGGAGCGTCAGCAGCTTTACGCCAAACTGTTTCTGTCCGATGGACATTATCAAGGCGGGAAAATTCGCGGCAAGCTTGTGAAGCGCTAATTCCGGTAAGGCGGTCCAAAAAGGCATAGTCTCTCCGTTGAGCCATGCCGATTTTTTGCTTTTTGGTCCCGCGCAGTAGGGACACGAGCACGCCTGGCTTCCTGCTACATCCTAGGCATCGATACACAGATTCACAAGGCCGAAAGGCTTTTGAAGCAGGAAGGCACGGTTCTTGCATGCCGCATGCGCACGAAATCACCTTTGAATGGGTCCACATCCACTACGATGAGACGCAAAGTTTCACCGAAACCTATGGTTTCGCAGGCAATCAAGGTGCTGTGAACCTCGAGGGAATCCTCATCCGACCCGCCGGCATTCCATGCGAAACGTTGCAGATCTACATGCATCCGGCTTCAACGCTGCAGCTCCTTCCAGTACCCAGGGAAGCTGCACGTCGGGGAGCCCATGTCCTGTGCGCTGGCAGCCGATACGCGCGGAACGACACCGCCTGCATATTGGAGAATGTCCTCCTCGATCTCGGGGCGTATATCCGGCACGCCAAATCGGTATGGGGATACAAGCGCATCGTCCTTGTAGGCTGGAGCGGTGGCGGATCGCTGTCCCTCTTCTACCAATCGCAGGCAGAATCACCGACTATCACCCACACGCCGGCAGGCGATCCTCTGGACCTTACGAAAGCCGGCCTGATTCCCGCTGATGCGGTGGTGTTCCAGGCGGCGCATAGTTCGCGGGCCAAACTTCTGCTCGATATCATCGACCCTTCGGTAATCGATGAGCGCGATCCAGATGTGCGCGACCCTGCACTCGATATCTATGCGGGAAAGCTCGAGCCTCCTTATTCGGCCGAGTTCATCGCCCGATATCGTGCGGCACAATTGGCGCGGGTTCGCCGGATCACCGAGTGGGTGAAGAGCACGCTTGAACGCTTAAGGACCGCAGGTGGAGCGGAAAAGGAGCGGGGGTTTGTCACGCACCGGACACTTGCCGATCCTCGCTTTCTGGATGCGACCCTCGATCCCAATGACCGGCCGATCGGCCGATGCTATCTGGGGGTGCCAGAAACTGTGAACAGCGGTCCGGTTGGGCTCGCGCGTTTTTCCACTCTGCGCGCCTGGCTCTCGCAATGGTCGATCGATGATACCAACGCAGAAGGAGTTGCGAACGCCGCGCGGATTTCTGCGCCGCTCCTCTTCATAGAAAACACGGCCGACGATGCGGTCCCTCAGTATCACTGTCGGTCCGTTTATGAGGCGGCTACGTCTACGGACAAGCAGCACATCGTGATCGAAGGGGCGACTCACTACTATGTGGGACAACCTCAACATCTCGAACGCGCGACTTCACTCACGCAGGACTGGCTTGCGGAGCGGGAGATCTTAGGGCGCTAAACTGGGCTAAATTGCTTTGGAAACTTACATCTTTGTCGTGGAGTACGAACGTGACCGCTTCGATCATTGGTTGGGGGCATACGCCTTTTGGAAAGAAACCCGACGAAACCGTGGAGACATTGGTCGTTGCAGCGGCAAATGAAGCCATCGCCCATGCCGGTATTGGGCCGGAAGATGTCGATTCCATCGTCCTGGGACACTTCAACGCGGGCTTTTCAAAACAGAATCTGACGTCGGCATTGGTGCTGCAAGCCAGTCCTCTGCTGCGTTTCAAGCCCGCATTGCGAACGGAAAATGCCTGCGCTTCTGGGTCGGCCGCAGTTTTCCAAGGCGTTAACGCCATCGAAGCAGGCCGGGCGGAGATCGTTCTTGTGGTCGGCGTCGAGAAGATGACTGATTCTACCTCGCCGCAGATCGCCGAAAACCTGCTTCGCGCCTCCTATCTCGCAGAAGAAGGTGAAACTGAGGGCGGGTTCGCAGGTATATTCGGTAAGATAGCGCAATCCTATTTTCAGAAATATGGTGACCAGACCGACGCGCTGGCGCGGATTGCCGCCAAAAATCATCGGAATGGTGTAAGCAATCCCTGGGCCCAGATGCGCAAGGATCTTGGATATGAATTCTGCCGGGCTGAAAGTGAGCACAATCCTTTCGTCGCAGGTCCGTTGAAGCGGACCGATTGCTCCTTGGTGTCCGACGGCGCGGCCGCGGTCGTGTTGGCGGCGCCAGACATAGCCGCTGGCGCCGCGCGCGCCGTCCATTTCCGCGGGAGAGGGCATGTTCAGGATTTCCTGCCTATGTCGCGGCGCGACATCACCCAGTTCGAAGGCTGCACCAAGGCTTGGCAGAGGGCATTAGCGGAGGCGGGCATCACTCTCGACGATCTGTCGCTTGTCGAGACACATGACTGTTTCACGATCGCCGAGCTGATCGAATATGAAGCCATGGGCCTCGTTCCCAGCGGTGAGGGCGCGCGAGCCGTGCTGGAAGGCTGGACGGAGATCGGCGGGCGCCTTCCCGTCAACGCCTCTGGCGGTTTGAAGGCCAAGGGGCATCCGATCGGGGCAACCGGCGTGTCGATGCACGCGCTTTGCGCCATGCAGCTATGCGGCGAAGCACCCGAAGGGATGCAGGTTACCGGGGCCGAACTGGCCGGTGTGTTCAACATGGGCGGGGCGGCAGTCGCCAATTATGCGAGCGTACTGGTGCGGGTCCGCTAACGCTTCGGACTCCCCGACAAAATAAGAAATATGGAGAGAGATAAGATGGCAGCGCGTTTCGACGGCAAGACAGTGCTCATTACCGGTGCTGCAAGCGGCATCGGCCAGGAAAGCGCTCTGGCTTTCGCGGAGGCCGGCGCGGTCGTGGTCGGCATTGATCGCTCCTCGGACGGCTTGGATGAAACGGCTGAAAAACTCCGCGCCATCGGGGCTCGGTTCGAGCCCATAACGGCAGATGTCGCAGACGAAGATTCGGTTGCAACCGCGATAGATCGGGCGAAGGCCGTTACTGGGCGAGTCGATTGCGCCTTCAACAACGCCGGCATAACCCAATCCTCGACGCTCGCGGCGGACCTAACCCTGGATGAGTGGGACCGCGTGATGCGGATCAACGTCACCGGTGTCTGGCTCTGCATGCGCGCCGAAATCAAGGTCATGCAGACGCAGGGCGGGGGATCCATAGTCAACACGGCATCCTTCCTGAGCCATCACAGCATGCCGATGCAGACCGCCTATGCGGCAAGCAAGGCGGCGCTCGTTGGACTGACGAAAAACGCCGCCATTGAATATGCGACCGCCCGCATCCGCATCAATGCGGTAGCGCCCGGCGGGATTCCGACCGGCATGATGGCGCAGAGCCTGTCCGGTCTGGAGCGGGAGCAGGAGGATGCCGCCCGGCAGGCTATCGCGGACATGCATCCCATGAAGCGGCTAGGCAAACCTCGTGAGATCGCCCAGGCCGTCATGTTCCTCAGCTCCGATCAGGCGGAGTTTGTGACAGGGGTCTGCCTTCCCGTCGATGGCGGCTGGTCGGCGCTATAGCAGCATGGCGACGTGCGGCGTCGTTGGTCCCCAGCATCGGTGACATACACGGCGGCTCACTCACCTTAATTTCGATGATGCAAGTTTCAAGCGGTGGATGCGTCGGCAAGCGGCCGCGCACTTCCGCAATGGGAGAGTATGAACATGGACACCGTGCCACAGGCAGCCAAGTCTCAGTGCCCGGTCTCGCGTGTCAAGATCGACACGCTTGATACCATGCAGCAGGTTCTTCGCTCCAAGGCAGTCGAAGAAAATGCCGATGTATCAGCGGACAATTACGTGTGTCCGAACGCCTTGGCCGCGATTAACGTGCGCGAATTCCAGCAAGGCAATCTCGCCATGAGCAATGGCGACGTTCATCGCCAGCGCAGGCGCCTGCTCAATTCGCTGGTGCGGCCCGAACAGCTCGTCCGCTTCCGAGAGGACATCATTCTACCTTCCGTCGACCGGTGGATGGGGCGCATGATCAAGCGCAACGAGGACGGCGCGTTTGGTTGTGACCTAGCCGGCGTGGTCGAGCTGATTTTCCTGGAATTCGCGGCGAAGATCATCGGTATCGAGGGCGTCGAGTCGGAGGAGGGCATGGCGCGGTTGCGCGGATGCGCGCTGCCGATCTTTGGGGGTCTGAGCGCGGCGCATTTCGAGGATCGCGAAGGCGTTACCAAAGCGGGCATCGAAGCGAAAAAGGTTTTCGTTGAAGAATTTTACCGTCCGTCGCTCGAGTATACTCGTCAGCAGTTGAAGGGGCTTGAGGCGGGTGAACTGACGGAAGAGGATGTGCCGCTCAACCTGTTGCAGATGATTGCTACGCAGGCCCATGAAAGTTATGCCGACGAGGATGTCGGCATCAAGGAGGCGATCCTCTTCTTCGTCGCGACAACCGGCACCAGCGTGCAAGCCGTGCTTTCTACCGTCGAATATCTTCTCGACTGGTTCGAAAAGCATCCCGACGATCGCGGCTGCATCGAGGATATGGAATTCGTGAGCAACGCCTTGCAGGAGGCACTGCGGCTCCGTGCGCCCTTTGTCCCTTTCCTCACGCGGCTGGCTGTCGAGGATCTCGAGGTCAGCGATGTTCACCTGAAGGCAGGTGACGAAGTGCAGGCATGGGTGGCGCGGGCGGGTCGCGATGCTGCGGTTTTCGGCGACGACGCCAATGAATTCAATCCGCGGCGAGAGATTCCAGAGGGTATCAGCCGCTATGGCTTGGCGTTTGCGACCGGCGCGCACCAATGCCTAGGCCTGCGGGCCGTACTTGGCAATGACGGCAAGAGCGGCAGTCATCTGAGGCTCGTTCAAGGTCTCTTCCGCGCGGGAATCAGGCGGGATCCCCACGCGCAGGCGCAAACATTGCCGCTTAAGCCATCGGACGATCCCCGCGATCAGATCCCCACTTACATTTCTTTCCCCGTCATCCTCGACAATTGGAGTCCGCGCGCATGAGCAAGGTTGAAATCCTCAAAGTCACTGACCTTCCGCCCGGTGAGATGCGGAAGATCGAGGTTGGCGATCGCACGCTCTGCGTCGCGCATATCGAGGATCATGGGTTCCGCGCTATCGATGATCGGTGCACCCATGAGGACGAGTCCCTCAGCGAGGGATGGATTTGCGGCGACAGCGTGGAATGCCCGGCGCACAGTTCCCGTTTCAGCTTCCTGACGGGTGAGGTGACGGGCGTACCGGCCTGGATTCCGGTCAAGGTCTATCCAGTCGAAGTCGAGGGCGACAAAATTTATGTGACGTTCGACAATGCCGAGGCGGCGTCGGCGTGATCTCTCCGTTCGACCTTTCCGGCTGGAGATCCTTGCGGTGACATTGATCGAAACGGCCTTCGATGCGCATCAGGTCCAAGGTGACATGCCCGACGGCGTGCACGATAGGCATGACCACGAGGCATCGAACGGCGATGGCGGTTTGAAAGCAGGATCTGTGACGGTTCTGTTCGCGACGGAGACAGGCGCCAGCGAGGATGTCGCTAAGGCTTTGGGTAAGGCTGTTGAACAGAATGGACTGACTGCCCGGGTCATCGATATGGCGGACGCGGACATTGCCGACTTAGCGGACATCGAGATCGCGCTTTTCGTTGCCAGCACGACCGGTGACGGTGATGCGCCCTACGCGGCAGAGGGCTTCTTTGCCGCTCTCAATTCTGCCGATGCCATATCACTCGATCATCTGCGCTACGCCGTGCTGGCTCTTGGTGATTCAACGTACGAGCATTTTTGTGCAGCCGGGCGTCGCCTGGACGAAGCACTTGTTGCACTCGGCGCACGGCGCCTTCTCGACCGGGTGGACTGCGACATCGACTATGAGGAACCGGCAGCAGAGTGGCGGGCCGCCGTGCTCGCAACGATCACGCATAAGCCGGTAGTCACCCCGTCTGTCGGCCTAAGCAATGGTTTAGCAGCGGCGCGTCGTGAAAAATATCGATTGACCGAGGGCATCGTGGTTGAGAGCCGCGTGCTGACGGGTGAGGGTTCGACGAAGGCCACGCGTCATCTTGCGCTATCGCTGTCGGACACGACTGCAGGGGCTTATGAGCCCGGTGACGCGTTAGGAGTCATCGTCGAAAATGATCCGGCTCTGGTAGCAGCTGTGCTTGATGCTGGGCGGCTCGCCGCAGAAACGGTTGTGACGCTCAAAGGGGAGACGCTGATGCTCGGCGATGCGCTCCGCCTCTATCTGGATGTTACGGCGGTAACGCCGCGCTTCCTCGAGGCATGGGGTGCAGCGTCGGCCAGCCAGTTGCTTCCTGCTCTTGGCTCGGGATCGGAGAGCAGCCCGCCCACGGTCGTGACGCGCGATCATCACATCGTCGATATCATGCGGCGCTATCCCGCTGCCGACCTAGAAGCGCAGACCTTTGTCAACATGTTGCGGTCTCTGCAGCCTAGGCTTTATTCGATTGCATCCAGTCTCAAAGCCGTTCCGGGTCAGGTGCATCTGACCATCGCCCCCGTCGCTTACATGCTTTGGGGTGAAGAGCGCCGGGGCGTAGCCACCGGTCAGCTATGCGAGAGGACGCCCGTCGGGACACGTGTTCAAGTTTATGTGCATTCCAATTCGCATTTTCGCCTACCCGCCCCGGAAGTTCCGGTCATTATGATTGGCGCGGGCACGGGCGTCGCCCCCTATCGCGGGTTCTTGCAAGAGCGCGCCGCGCAGGAAGGTGCAGGCCGGGCGTGGCTGTTCTTTGGTGAGCGCAATCGGTCCACTGATTTCCTTTATGAGGACGAACTGAGCGCGTTTTTGCAGTCGGGCATTCTGACCCGAATTGATACCGCTTTCTCGCGTGACGGGGAAGCCAAGGTTTATGTGCAGCATCGGCTTGTGGAAGAGGCCGATGAACTCTGCCGTTGGATTGCCGATGGTGCTCATGTCTTTGTCTGCGGCGACGCGGCTAACATGGCTCCGGATGTGCATCGTGCCCTGATCTCCGTCTTCCAGATTGGGATGGGGCTTACCGCTCCAGCAGCCGAGGCATTCCTTCGAACTTTGCAAAGCGAGGATCGGTACCAGCGGGATGTGTACTGAACGGTGAAACGGGACGCGGCCCGCGAGCAGGTCCGCCATGCGATAAAATCCAGCATCTAGGAGGTTGTGATGTCTGTTCAATCGGCAACGAAGATTTCAAGAATTCAGCCATTCGGGGTTGAGGTGGACCTCGACCTGCGTGAAGAGAAGAATGACGACGAGGTGGTCCGCCTGTTCAAGGAGCATGGCTATCTTGTCTTTCGCGAACAAGCATTGACGCAGGATCAGCAGAAGCGGGTGATGTCCAAGCTGGGCCCCGTCCTGGAAGATTTCACGACGGTTGGGTATGTTTCGAATACCCGAAAAGATGGCATTCTAGGCGACTCCGAGGTCTCTTTTCACCTCGACTTCCTCTACACACCGGTTCCGCTTCTGGGCATTTCCTTGCACGGGATCGAAGTGCCCTATGAAGAGACGTGGACACGGTTCGCAAGCGGAAGTCTGGCGCTCGAAGCGCTCGCACCCGCGACCAGAGAGCGTCTGCGCGGTCTCAAAGGCCTCAATCTCTTCTCCGCCAGCGAAGAAGGGTTAACCGGACGCCAGCGCATTGAAGGCTACCCGGATAATGCGCCCCGCGCTGAACATCCGCTGATACATGTCGATCCCATCACGGGTAAGGAAGTGCTCTTTGCAACCCAGCAAAACACGGCTCTCGTCGTCGGGCTGAGCGAAACAGAGAGCGAGGATCTGCTCGCTGAACTGCACGAGCATCTTTACGCCGATGCAAACATTTACGAGCATCGGTGGCGTAATGGCGACCTCGTGATCTGGGCGAACCAAGCATATCATCATGCGCGCGGCGGGCTTGTACCGGGTAAAACCCGGACGTTGCAGCGCGTCTGCATCACCAATGGCGTGGCGGAAGACTATCGCCCTCCCATTCCCGACGATCGCCTTCCCGAAAACATGCGCAAATGATGCATTTCTCGGCACCGATTAGTGGGAGCAACGCACGTGAATAAGATGGATTGGAGCGGACGGGTTGCGCTCATTACCGGTGCCGGCAGTGGCATCGGCCGTTCCGCCGCGCAGGAGTTCGCGGCTTTGGGCGCAAAGGTGGCTGTGCTTGACCGCGATGAGCGCGCCGGGAGCGAGACCCTGGAGGCCATTCTTCGAGCGGGGGGTGAGGCGATCTTCCTGCTCACTGACGTGACCAATGAGGACTCTGTCGCGGCCTCGGTCGGCGAGACGGTGAGCCGCTTCGGCCGCCTCGACGCAGCCTATAACAACGCGGGGATCTCACCGGATACCGGCACCACGGTGGATTGTACGCGGGAACTTTGGGATCAAATATTCGCCGTCAATGTCACCGGCGTGTGGTTGTGCATGAAGCACGAGATCCAGGCCATGCTCAAGACAAGCGGCGGAGCAATCATGAACACGGGGTCGGTTTCTTCGCTGCGCGCAGCGCCGCAGTTGCCCGCCTATGTGGCGAGCAAACATGCGCTGATCGGCCTTACCAAGGTAACTGCGCTCGAATATGCCAAGCAGAACATTCGGGTGAATATCGTATGCCCCGGCGTCATAGAAACGCCAATGCTCGCTAAGAAAGCAGCCGAAGGTTTCTTCAGCATCGACCAATATGTCCAGTCGTCCGTGCCCATGAGCAGGGCGGGCCGGCCGGACGAAATCGCTTCGGCCGTCATATGGGCGTGTTCCGAAGCGGCCTCTTACCTGACCGGAGCAACGCTGTCGGTCGATGGCGGAATGGTCATCGCCTGATCGGGTCGATCATTAATTTGGATTTTAAGGAGAAGATGTGATGAGCGAGCGTCCAGAATATTTCGACAAGTACAAGACCCTCAAGTTCGACCGATCGGCGGACGGTGTTCTCGTCGTGCAGTGGCATAGCAATAACGGACCGGTGCTCTATGGCGCTGAGCATCATTCCGAATGGGCCCCCGCTTTCACGGATATTGGGGGCGACCGTGACAATCGTGTCGTCGTGTTCACCGGCACCGGCGATGTCTTCATCGACCGCCACGGCGAATGGGGTGTTCCCATTAAAACGCCCAGCAATTTCGATGTGCCCTCCTGGGGCGAAAAGATGATGTTCCGCCGCTTGTTCGAAATCGAGGCGCCGTTGATCTGCGCCTGTAATGGCCCGGCGCTGATCCACGGCGAGCTGATGGTTCTGGGCGACATCAACCTTGCATCGACGACCGCCGTTTATGCCGATGAGGGTCATTTCACTGCCGGCGAGGTGCCCGGTGATGGCGTGCACATCCTGTGGCAGGAACTGCTGGGGACCAACCGCGGCAAATATTTCCTGCTCACGGGCCAGCATATCGATGCCTATGAAGCCCAGCGTCTGGGCGTCGTCAACGAAGTTGTGAAGCCTGAAGAGCTGATGCCCCGTGCCCTAGAACTCGCTCACCAGATGGCAACCTACGATGATCTAACCCTTCGCTACACGCGGCAGTGCTTCGTGGATCGCTGGAAGCAACTGTTCAACGACCGGGTTGGGGTGGGATATGGCATGGCGCTGCAGGCACTTTCCCACATGGATCGTGGTTGGATGGTCTGGGACAAGAGCAACGAGGGGCAGGAAACCTACTCCAAGCTCGAGCGGCTCTATCCCAAAAACCAAGCCGACGCGGGCGCGGGGCGTAAGCGCGACGCTGCTTGATGATTGTCTGGGACGCCTGACAATAGGAGCTCAGGCGTCCCTGGCACAGATCGGCCGATAACAGGCACTGCGGGATAGGATGAGCTATGACGAGCGAAGTTGGACGAGAGGCGTTTGAGACCATAGTGTTCGAGGACGTCGTTCCGGGCGTGGTGCGGATTGCACTTAATCGGCCCGAGAGCCGCAATGCCCAGAATGCGGCGATGCTCTATGAGCTCAATACTGCCTTCAACCAAGCCGCTCGGGACGACTCGGTCAAGGTGATTATCCTCGCCGCGCGGGGAAAGCATTTCTCCTCCGGCCATGACCTTCGTATTCCGGATTTCGTGGCGGAAATGGCGCCTTGGGATCCTGTGGGGACCTGGTGCGGTTTCAGCTGCACGGGAGCCGAAGGGCGTATGGGGATTGAAAAGGAAATGTTCCTCGGCCTCTCCGAGCGCTGGCGCAACATTCCGAAGGTCACGATCGCTCAGGTTCAGGGAAAGGCGATCTCCGGCGGACTGATGCTCATTTGGCCGTGTGATATCATAATTGCGGCGGAGGACGCAGAATTCGCCGATAATACGGCTGATATTGGGGTCGCCGGTGCTGAATTCTTCAATCACCCATGGGAACTGGGGGTCCGCAAGGCTAAGGAAATGCTGTTCACCAGCGATTTCATCGATGCACAGGAGGCTTATCGGCTGGGAATGGTGAACCATGTGGTTCCCAGGGAGGAACTGCAAAGCTTCACCGAGGCCATGGCGTGCAAAATCGCCAAAAAGCCAGCCTTCACGCTGAAGCTTCTCAAGGAAGCCGTTAATGCCGCGCAAGATGCACAAGGTCGCGTGAACGCTATGGGCACGAGCTTCGCTCTGCATCAACTTAGCCATTCACATAATGAGCAGATTTTTGGCCTGCCGATCGATCCCACTAACCTCCCAGCCGCTGTGAGGGACAAGGCCGCCTGGAAGGGCAAGCCCGCTTCTGAATAAGCGGTGGCACATTATAAAGGATGTTGCGAATGGCCATAATTCCTCTGGCTGAAATTCCTGCGCGGGGTTCAGCGCTCCATGGCTGCGATGCGTGGGCGATCCGGCATGGCGACGATGTGATAAGCTGGGGCGAATTGGCTGACCGGGCGCTCCGGCGCGCCCATGCGTTGCGTGGCGTCAACATCGGCCCTGGCGATCTTGTCACGTTGGCGCTTCCGAATGGATCGGCATTTTACGAGCTGATGTTCGCACTTTGGACGATCGGGGCTACGCCGCACGTTGTATCCTATCGTCTGCCGCTCGCCGAACTTCAAGCGATCGTAGCAGTGGCAGAGCCGAAGATGGTGATCGCATCCGACGCGGCGCTACGGAAAGCATTCGGGGCGCAGCCTGGTGATTTTGGACGCGACCATCCGGAAGCAACGCCGCTACAGGCCGTCATCGCTCCCCGATGGAAAGCGATGTCTTCCGGGGGATCGACCGGCCGCCCGAAGATTATCGTAGCCCCGGGGCCAAACAGTTTCGATACCGATCGGAAACCCCCATTGCGATTTCCCGACAAGGGGCCGATCCTCGCAACTGGCCCAGTCTACCACAACATGCCGGTGACGACGAACATCCAGGCATTGTCTGAGGGCCACTCGATCATCGGCATGACGCGGTTCGATCCGGAGGAGGCGCTTCGACTAATTGAAGCTTTCCGAGTTAAATGGACAAGCTTCGTACCGACAATGATGATGCGAATTTCGCGCCTGCCCAAAGAGGTGCGCGAAAAATATGACGTCTCCTCGCTTGAGACGGTGTGGCATTGGGCTGCGCCCATGCCGCGAGAGCTCAAGCAGGAGTGGATCGACTGGCTTGGTCCCGAGAAGATTTGGGAAATTTACGGGGGTACAGAAGGGATTGTCACCACCATATTGAACGGCGTTGAATGGCTGGCCCATCGCGGGTCGGTGGGGCGTCCGTACCTCGACAAGATCAAGATCGTCGATGAAGCAGGCAAGGAATTGCCGCGCGGGGAAGTGGGCGAGATTTTCGCGCTTCCGGCCGGAGGCCGGGGGTCCACCTATCGCTATATCGGCGCCGACGCGCGGACGACCGAAGATGGCTTTGAAACCTTGGGCGACTTCGGTTGGATGGATGAAGACGGCTATCTCTACATCGCCGATCGCCGCACCGACATGATTGTGTCGGGGGGCGCTAACATCTTCCCAGCCGAGGTCGAAGGCGCCTTGATGGCGCACTCGGACGTAGAGGGAGCCGTGGTCATCGGGCTGCCCGATGATGATTATGGCGCCACCACCCACGCTATCGTTCAACCGACGGTGGAGGCGCAGGGGCGCCTAACCGCCGACGAATTGCTCGCATTCCTGCGCGAAAGGCTGGTTGCCTACAAGCTTCCGCGAAGTTTCGAGTTCGTGACGGGCGCGCTGCGGGACGACGCCGGCAAGGTCCGGCGGCAGCAACTGCGCGAAGAGCGCATCGCTGCCATGGAGGAAACGAAAGTAAACCGGCCGTCAGCGGTAGGGTGAGGTCGATCGGCCGACCTTTTGAGCGACATGGCCGAGCCGGAGAGGAAGCATATGAAAGACGACGCGATAGTCGCTGATTACATCATCGTAGGCGGGGGTAGCGCCGGCGCGGTACTCGCAAACCGGCTCAGCGAAGACGGGCGGTCCAAGGTGGTTCTTCTCGAAGCAGGGGGGAACGGCCGGTCGCTGGTGATGCAGGTTCCCGCCGGCGTGGTTCAGTTGATTGGCAACACCAAATACGACTGGGTCTATCCCCAGGATCCGGACCCCACCATCGACAATCGGTCATTCGCCTGGTCCGGCGGCAAGGCATTGGGGGGTGGCAGCGCCATCAACGGGATGGTCTATGTCCGCGGCACGCGACGGGATTATGATCGCTGGGCCGAGGCGGGCGCAACGGGCTGGGGCTTCAACGATGTCTTCCCCTATTTTCTCAAGTCTGAGAACTGGTCGGGCAAGCCGAGCCAAGCTCATGGGTCGCACGGTCCGCTGTCCGTTGCGCCCATGCGACCAGGTTTCCACCCGCTAACGCATACCTTTTTGAAGGCCTGCAACGAGCTTGGAATTCCGACCCTTTTCGAATATCAGGACGGGCAGATGGAAGGGGTGTATCTCACCCATGGCTCGCAACGCGACGGTTGGCGCTGTAGCACGGAGAAAGCCTATTTGCGCCCAGCCCGCTCGCGGCCCAATCTCGAGATCATCGTCGATGCCGATGTTGAACATGTGGACTTTGAAGGTGCGCGCGCGGTCGGGGTTACCTATCTGCACAAAGGCATCAAGCGCAAGGCCAGGGCGCGCGGCGAAGTGATCCTCTCTGCAGGCGCTATGGGGACACCGGCCTTGTTGATGCGCTCTGGCATCGGGCCTGCCGGTATCCTGCAAGAGCACGGCATTAGTGTTCGCCAGGATGCGTCCCAGGTCGGCGCCAATCTTCAGGAACATCCGGGCGTCGGGCAGAATAAATATGTGAACCAGCCGACGATGAACAGCCGGATGCGGCCTGTCGATATTCTCCGTTATCTATTGCGCTATGCATGGAACCGCAGCGGTCCGCTTTCCGCACCGGCTGTACCGGCAATGGGCTTGGTGCGAACGCGCGACGATCTGGATGAGCCCAACGTCCAGTTCCATTTCATGCCGCTCGGCTACGACATGGACCCCAACGCAACCTCCTGGGATTCCAGTGGACTTCCAAAGGAACAGATCATCACGCTCTATGCGTCCGTCTGTCACCCCAAGAGTCGTGGCAGAGTCGTGCTGAACGCAGATCTCCGGCCACGGATAATGCATCGTCTTTTCGATGACGAGCGAGATTTGGCCACGATGATCGAGGGCTGCAAGTTGATCAACCAACTCTATCATACACCAGCGATGCGGAGCCTTGTGACCGCCGACCGCAGTCCCAATCCGATTCCTGCCAACGATGAGGAATGGGCGGCGTTCATTCGCGCCAAGGCGGCGCTGGGCTATCATGCGGTGGGAACCTGCCGCATGGGCAGTGACGCTCAGTCGGTCGTCGATCCGCAGCTGCGGGTCCGAGGCATTGAAGGGTTGCGCGTCGCCGACGCATCCATCATGCCGACACTGCCGAGCACCAATACTAATGCCACCGCCATCATGATCGGCGAAAAGGCGGCCGATATCATCGCGGGCCGGGTGGCCGCAGCCAAACAGGCGGCCTGAGCCGTGAACCCCGCGGAATACAGCAAGCCACCGGTGCGCATCGAGCGGACCAACGGGGTTGCCGTTATAACCCTCTCAAACTCTCAGACAGGGAATGCGCTGGACGTCGAAATGGCCGAGGCGCTCCTTGAGAGAGTGCAGGAGGCAGCGCGTGATGCTGCGGTCCGATGCGTTCTGCTAACGGGGCAGGGGCGTTTCTTCTGCGTCGGCGGTGACGTGAAGCGTATCGCCGCAAGCGGAGACGAAGTGGGGATATTGCTGGACCGCATCACCACCCCGTTGCACGCGGCCGTCAGTAAATTACTCCATATGGACAAGCCGCTGGTGGTGGCTGTGAACGGCCCGGTGGCGGGCGGCGGCCTTGGGCTTGCGGCTGTCGGCGACATCGTTCTGGCGTCCGATGCCGCGCATTTTTCCATGGCCTATGCCGGCATCGGCTTTTCGCCCGACGGCGGCGCGACCTGGCTGCTGCCGCGCCTAATCGGACTGCGCAAGACACAAGAACTTGCCTATACCAATGGGCGCCTGACAAGCGCGGAGGCAGTGGCACTCGGCCTCGTAACGAGGTCGGTTCCCCCTGGAGACTTAGCTCGGGAAGCGCGTGCCCTAGCGGAAACGCTGGCGTCAGGCCCTGTCGGAGCCTTTGCCGCGACCCGCCGCCTGCTACTGTCTTCCGATAGCATGAGCCCCGAAGCGCAGATGGACTTGGAAGCGCTGAGCGTGCGCACCCAAGCTGCCGCTGCGGAAGGCAGGGAAGGCGTGGCGGCCTTCCTGGGCAAACGCCAACCGGATTTTGCGACAAGGGGCGGCGGAACGCGCTCAGCGCGAAGGGATTGGGAGAAACATTATGAAAATTGACGGCCTCACCGCGCTGGTGACAGGCGGGGCCTCGGGACTGGGTGCTGCAACCGCGGCCATGCTTGCGGCCGAAGGTGCGAAGGTCACGATCCTCGACCGGGACCGCGAGGCAGGTGATGCGCATGCTCGTGCGATTGAGGGGCGGTTCATCCCGGCGGATGTGACGGATGCGAGCGGCATTGAGGCAGCGCTGGCCGAGGCAGAGGCAGCTTTTGGGACAGCCCGGATCCTCGTAAACTGCGCGGGGATTGCGCCAGGGATCAAAACAGTTGGCCGCGACGGGACGCCGCACCCGCTCGATGATTTCCGACGGGCCGTTGAGATCAACCTCATCGGAACATTCAATGCTCTTAGTCAGTTCGCCGCGCGCCTCGTTGCTGCAGAGCCGATTGGCGAAGAGCGGGGCGTTATTGTGAACACCGCATCGGTTGCGGCTTTCGACGGGCAAATAGGGCAGGCAGCCTATGCTGCGTCGAAGAGCGGGGTTGTTGGACTGACGCTCCCCGTCGCGCGAGACTTGGCACGCGAAAAGATCCGCGTGATGACAATCGCGCCGGGCATTTTCATGACACCCATGATGAAGGCGTTTCCCCAATCCGCTCAAGACAGCCTTGGCCAGCAGGTGCCGCATCCGAGCCGCTTGGGTCAGCCCTATGAATATGCCGATCTTGTACGGTCGATCATCGTAAATCCCATGCTGAACGGGGAGGTCATCCGTCTCGATGGCGCAATTCGGATGGGGCCGAGATAATAATGCAAAAGGCGGGAGCGAAGACAACCAGGCCAACTGTAGATCTTGGCGGCCAGATTGCCTTTGTGACCGGTGCGGCTAGTGGAATCGGTCGTCAGACGGCAAGGGCTCTCGCTGAATCAGGCGCGATGGTGTTCGCCGCTGACAAGGCGGGTGCGGCATGTATTGAAACCTGTGCGGCCTTCCCCGAACGAATGTCTTACCTGGCCTGCGACGTCACAAGCGTCTCGAGCGTGCGAGCGGCACTCGATGCGGTCTGGCAGGAGCATGGTGCACTGGACATACTGATCAACTGTGCAGGCGTGTATTCGATGCAGCAGCTGATGGATGTCACAGAGGACGAGTTTGACAAGGTCCTGAATATCAACCTGAAGGGTCTGTTCTTCGTTAGCCAGATTGCCGCGCGCTATATGATCAAGGTGGGTGGGGGCGGTGCTATCGTGAATATCGCTTCGGCGGCTGGGCGCAAGCCATCCATCGGATCGCTTGTGTATTCAGCCAGCAAGGCGGGCGTCATCAACCTGACGCAGGGAATGGCTCAGGAACTCGCGCCCCATAAGATACGCGTGAATGCCATTGCACCAGGTGCCGTGGAGACACCCATGTGGGATGCCGTCAAGAGCGCCTACGAGAAGGGCGATTCTGAGAGTGCCTTGAGCATTGAAGCGGCCCTTCTGGCAGCGACGCCACTCGGACGTCTGTGTCGCCCACAAGATTGCGCCGACGCGATTCTCTACCTTTGCACTGACCAAAGCGCGTTCGTTACCGGCCAGACGCTGAATGTCGATGGGGGTATGTATTTCAACTGACGACTGAACCTGTCATTCATGAAAGGATAGGGCATGGCACAACTTGAGGGACGCCGCGCGCTCGTCACAGGTGCAGCCGACGGAATTGGAAGGGCGGTCGCGGAAGCCTTCGCACGCGACGGCGCTCGGGTTCTGGCCGTCGACATATCCGCTGAGAAGTTGCAGAGTGCATTTGCGGGCAGCACGGCAATACTTCCGGTTGCGCAGGACCTCGTGTCGGACAACGCGCACGAAACCCTTGTAACCACGGCCTCTGAGCTTTTGGGTGGACTGGACGTCCTCGTGAACAATGCGGGGATTCCGGGCGATCTAGCGATGCTGCATGAGACGACAGACGCAAACTGGAACCGCGTGTTCGCTGTGAATGTCGATGCTGTTTTTCGTCTCACGCGGGCTTGTGTGCCGTTGCTGCGATCGAGCCGATACGGGCGCATCATCACCACTGCCTCCGTCTGCGCGGAATATGGACTTCGACTCCAAGGGGCTTATGTCGCGTCGAAGCACGCTGTGTCCGGATTGATGAAGGGCTTTGCCATAGAACTGGGTTCATATGGGATCACGGCAAATTGCATCAATCCGGCGAACACGGTCACCGGCATAACGCGCAACTGGTTTTCCCCGGCAGATTCTGCTGAAGGGCAGGCTTATCTTGAAATAGCATCGGTACTCGGTCGTTATAGTCAGCCTGAGGATATCGCTGCAGCCGCCCTCTATCTAGCTTCCGATGGCGGTGGCTACGTCACCGGCCAGTCCATTACCGTGGATGGCGGGATGACATGTCGATTGCCTGCCGATTCCGATGAAGCCGCCCCTCGTTTCCGAGATGATTGCGCCCCTTTGTTCCGAGATGATGTCGCCCCCGGAGACAGGGCCGTGCTGGCTACGTCTGTTGTTGTTTCGTTCGCGGCGGTCGTC
>NZ_JABBGL010000027.1:0-51439 GCF_012927365.1 Sphingobium sp. TB-6
GACGACCGCCGCGAACGAAACAACAACAGACGTAGCCAGCACGGCCCTGTCTCCGGGGGCGACATCATCTCGGAACAAAGGGGCGCAATCATCTCGGAAACGAGGGGCGGCTTCATCGGAATCGGCACCGATCAGCGCATTGCCTTGATGCAGCGCTATCTGGCCCTGTTTCCCGCTGCTTCAATCGAACTGCTGCTCGCCGACCGCGAGTTCATCGGCGCACAGTGGATGGATTTCCTCAATGAAAACAATATTCCCTTTGCGATCCGCCTGAAGGAAGACATGACCCTCAACCTGGCTAACGGCACAACATGGTCGTTCCGCACGCTCTTGCGGCGAAAGCGGGTGGGCGGAACGGCAATATGGGAAGGGCGGCTCAATGGAACGACAGGCGCCACCAGCCAGCCACTGCGGATCGCCGCAAAACGCTTGGCCGACAAGCAGGTTTTGATCGTCGCGACCAACCAGCCGGAGGCAAGGCAGGCTCTCAATCTCTACCGCAGGCGCTGGGGCATCGAATGCCTCTTCGGTGACGCCAAAACCCGCGGTCTCAACCTGGAAGACACCCGCATCAAAAACCCACGCAAGCTCGACTGTCTGCTCGTCGTCGTCACCCTCGCTATAATCTGGGCATATCGATGCGCCACCCGCGTCATGGGCATGAAAGCCATCCCGCGCAAAACCCATGGGCGACGCCAAAAATCATGGTTCCGGCTCGGCTTCGACAGCCTCAGGCAATGGATTATCAACGATCAACCCAAAGCCGCCTCCGCATGGAGCGACGCCGCTCCCATACGGCTACTCATTCCGCTCCATTCCCGATGAGTCGTGTACGGTGATTGCCGATCTCGACGACGCAGCCAAGGCGAACGCGACAATGAGGATTCCGAGAGATGCCAATCGACCGCTACCGGACATCCTTCTCGATGAACCCCAACGTGTTTGCGTTCTCGATCAGAGTTCGGACCTTTGCTCGATCGAGTCCCGACGGCACTTCGGCGTCGATCTCTAACTTGAGCGTCACTTCGCTACCCGGGATCGTCGTGAGTTGCTCCACGATCGCCTCAACGATCTGGTGAATTTCTCGTGCTGGCCGATCGGCCGATATGTAAGCGCCGACGGAAGGTGGCGTTGACGCGGCCTGTCAGGCTTTTCGGCGTGTCCGCGGCGCCCATTTTTTCGCGAGCGCTTCCAGCCTTGCCTCGATCAGGGGGATATCGGGCTGGGCATTGGGATCATGGTCGTCGCCGAGGGTCTCGAGCGCCTCTTCATGATATTCATGCTGGGGGTCGGCGAGCGCTTCGAGCTTTTCGGCATAACCCCATGGCCCGCCACAGTCCTCTGGCGGGCGCATGCCTACTGCATCGAGGATGAGCGGATATGTCAGGTGCGGGCTGGCCGGGCTGACGCGCTCGATCTTGACGCTGTGGTCCCAGGCATCGCCAAAGTCGTAGAGATATCGGAAGGTCTTGCGCCTCGTATCCGCCAGGACCTGGGCGAGAGTGGCCTTACGGGCGTCGAGTGGCCCGTCGAAGCCATATTCAGGATCGGGGATGCCGAAGCCGGTCTGCCCGAAGCTCATTTCCCACAGGTGAGAGTCCGTCCACGAGAAGGCGGTCTGGATGACGGTGTGCAGACGGTCGAGCCGGATATTGAGCGGCACCTCCAGCGTTCGGCTGACGGCCGGTGTGACATCGTCCAGCGTAATCTTCATCCGCACCACAGTGCCGTTGTTCACGCAGCCTTCTCCAGATCGTTGGTCAGCTTTGATGCCTGCCATTTCCATGGCAGGAAGTCATCGATCCGATTGATCGGGTGGTTGCCGATGCGCTCGATGACGTCCGTAAACCACGCCTCAGGCTCGACGCCGTTGAGCCGGCATGTGCCGGCCAGGGAGTAGAAGAGCGCCGCGGCCTCTCCACCCTTCATGGAGCCGACGAACATCCAGTTCCGACGCCCGAGCGCGACACCGCGCAGGGCGTTTTCCACCAGATTGTTGCTGATCTCGAGCCGACCGTCGTCGCAGTAGCGGATCATGGCGTGCCAGCGGTTGAGCGGATAGCGACACGCACGCGCCAGATTGCTGTCGGAAGACAGGCCACGGTTCTGTGTTTCGAGCCAGACGCGCAAAGCCTCCAGCTTCGGCACCGCCTTGATCTGGCGGATGCGTCTCCGCTCATCGGGTGGCGCACCCTTGATATCGCGCTCGATGGCGAAGAGTTCGGCGATCCGCACGACCGCCTCCGCCGCGATCGGTGACGGGCTCTTCTCCAGTATGTCGGTAAATTTCCTGCGACTGTGACTCCAACATCCCACTTCGACGATGTCCCTGGGCGCCTTGGTTTTGGGGTCACGGTAAAGCGCATTGTATCCGGCAAAGCCGTCTGCCTGTAGATAGCCCTGATAATCGGCCAGATGTTCCGCCGGATGCGCTCCACCACGATCAGCGCTGAAGCGGAAGGCCACGGCGGGCGGGCTCATGTCGCCGCTGGATCGGTCATCACGCAGATATACCCAGAAGTGCCCGGTCCGGCTGCCATCGCCATTGCCCAGCAGCGTGACCGGCGTGTCGTCACCATGGATCTTGGCGGCTTCCCGGATATAGGCGAACAGCCGCTCTCCCAGTGGCGCCAGCAGCCATGCCAGTTTCCGGGCCCAGCGGCTCATCACATCCCGATCGATGTGCAGCCCCACCCGGCGGAAGATCACCGACTGCCGATGCCATGGCTGATGATCGACAAAGCGGCTGACGACGAGATTGGCCAGCAAGGCGCTGCTCGCCATCACCTTGGGCAGCGGCAGATCGACAGCGGGCGCCTGGCGGATCTGCTCGCAGGACCGGCACACCAGCCTGGGCCGGACATGGCGGATGACGCGGAAGCGCGCCGGGACATAATCGAGGACCTCAGTGACGGCCTCGTCGATCTGGACTGACGGTCCGTTACAACCGCCACTGCATGGGCTGGGCTGATGATCGACGGTCTGACGCGGGAAGTGCGCCGGAAGCGGAACGCGGCTGCCAGGTTTGCGGGCCGATTTTGCTACCGGCGGCGCCGGCACCTCATCGTTGGCGGGTTCCGGTGCCTCGACCTCCTCGAACATCAACCGCAGCTGAGCGATATCCATTTTCTCGGAGCTGCGGCCGAACTGGACGCGCAGCAGCCGCGCGACACGATGCTCGAGCTTTTCGATCCGCAAGGTCTGGGCTTTGACCGTGGCTTCCGCGGCCCTCCGTTCGGCCCGTTCCTGTTCCATGGCATCGGCCATCTCCAGCAGCATTTTCTGCAGGAGGACTGGATCTGTGGGAAGGCGATCAAGGGCGAACCGCATGCCGCCGATAATAGCCGAAGCCCACGGTAAAACCTACAGAAAATGGCGGTTTTCCTGATCTTTTTGGCTATGCGAGCCTCGGCGTGACCACCTCATCATGGATTATCGCCTGCTTCCAGTTCAGCCCTTCGATGAGCATAGCAAGCTGGGCCGCCGACAGGCGAAGCGCGCCCTCATGAACACGGGGCCACACGAACTTTCCACGCTCGAGACGCTTTGCATACATGCATAGCCCTGAGCCGTCCCAGACCAGGGCCTTCAACCTGTCGCCCCGCTTGCCGCGGAACAGGAAGACCGCCCCCGAGAATGGATCGAGCTGGAGAATATTGCGCACTTGCGCCGACAGCCCGTCAAACCCCTTGCGCATGTCGCACGGCGCCAACGACAGATAGATTTTCGTCGAAGGCGGGAAAGTCAGGCTCAATGATCCAGCTCCCGCAGGATATCGAGCACCTGTTTCAGGGCCGCCCGATCAACCTCGCCATCAACCAACACCGTCAGGCCGCACCGCCCTCGAACCTCGATCCGCCCAGCTTCTCGAGCTTTGGCCGACGGCGACGACGATGCCAGTTCGACAGGCACGAAGCCTGCCATCGCTCCGCGGAGCAGTTGCTTGCGCCAGGTATAAAGCTGACCTGTTCCAACGCTGTGCCGCCGAGCCACGGCCGAGACGATCGCCCCCGGCACCGTCGTCTCCTTCAGGATCGCCAGCTTCTCCTCGTCGCTCCAGTTCCGACGCCGCTCCACCCGTACAAGCACTCCGCCATCACCGCGACCGCTCATACGAGGATCGTTTGACTGCTCGATGTCCATGCTCACGCCTCCTTAAAGGTCGCGAGCTTTCCTATTCCGGCACCACCGACAAGGCCGCCTTCCGTCGGCGCTTACGCCGATATCATGACGGTCCCGAAAAACCGGGTCGGCTTATGCTCCGGTGCCGGGGTATCCGGCGTTCCATCCGCAGGACCAGCGGCCGGTGGCACACCTTCTGGACTGCCGGGAGCACCTGCAACGGGGGGCGGGCCAGGCTGCACCGGCCCCGGACGATGCGCTTCGGCCACGTCAGGCTTGATGATGACACTATCGCTATCGATCACAACGGCGGCGTTGGCGGCGCGCTCGATCGCCAGACCCAGATAGGTGTCGTTTTTATCGTCCCACCGCTCCGCATAGCCAAACGGCCCGGGCAGCATTCCCGTAATGGCGGCCTGCACCGTCCCCCCAGGTCGTCCGGATTTTCCGGTCGCCGGTGTCCGAGCATTGTTCGAGGCGAGCGATATCCTTGAATACGTCGTATCGGTTGTTCGGCTCGCGCTGGTTAGCCCGCTTGAAAAATTTTAGCTCTATCGCGCACCGCCACTCCACGTCAGTGTCGGACGTGAGCTTGAACCAGATGTCCATTCGTCCGCGTTTAGTCCGGCCGCCCGTCAGGGGTTTTTCGAGCTCAATCGCAAACGTCTCTCGCGGGGCGACGATCGCCAAGTCCGCTACGGTCGCGATGATCCTGCCCAAGTGGAGCTGCAGCGTGGCTTCGCTTTCACATGCGATGCGCCCTCCGTGGATCTGAGCAAACAGGCGGGGGACAGCTATTTGAACAATTTCCCGCAATCTTCCGATCGACATACGGTCGCTTTCAAATTGCACGCAGCGCCAGCGCCGCTGCCTCAGTAATGGTGTATACTGCCTCGCGTTGAGCGCCGCGATTGTGGTGATCAACCCGGTAGCCCTGATAATGGCGCCGAAGGAGGCCTGCCCGGACGAGATCCGAGACCGCGCGACTGACATTGGTTCGTCCTGAACGGCGAACGCGCGTTCTCACTTCACGTTCGACGATCCGATCGGCCTCAGTTGGATCAGCAGGGAGCATGTTGCGTGATGCCAACGAAGACCGCACTTCTGCAACGATTGCGCGCCGGCGCGGGTCTCTCTGCGCCATCGGAACCAGCGAGTCACACAACCAGTCGCGCAGCAACGTACGCTGACCTCCATTGGTTACATATGGCCCCGCGCTGCCGCTATTACTTCCAGCCGCTTGTGCGATAAGGTTGAGCACCATGAAGGTGTATCGCGGACGCGGAGATATCCCTGCAATCCGCTCGATAACGGCCGGCAGGTCGAGTGAGTCTTGGCCATGCTCGCTGTGCGATGGCTCGATAGCATCGAAAAGATCTGGCTGGTGGAACATAGAGCGAATCTAGCAGCGCGGGCGACAATGTGAATCCCTCTCGATTCGCGCTCTCACATTTTTCGTCAGTGACACTTTACCAGTCCAGACTGGTAAAGTGTCACTGACGAATATATCAGGAAGAATTGAATCCTGACGGCTCAGCTCAGCCAAGTGTTAGCGGGTCGCAATAGTCCTGGTATCCGGTGAGATCGGCGACGTCCGCATCGTTGAAGCTTACGATTCTCCGAACGCTCGAGGCGGCCAAAGGCTTGAGCGGTCATGCGCCACACCAACATAGGGCCGCTTGGCGCGCCACGCACAGTGCTGGGCCGCGACATGGATTTCTAATCCCAGATTATCCGTGAAATCGGCGATTGGTATTGCCGCCTCGACGACGGAGGGATCGGTGAGCCGATCGTCCAAGACAGCGCGATTTGCCTCGAGAAAGGTTGTGACCTCGAGCGGCCAGGAGACAGGGGAGTCATAGTCGATGAGCACGGCCTCTACTCGATCTTCGCCATGAGGCGCCCTGCCGCTCCCTGCTCCGCCGCGAGGTTGCGATTGTAGGCGAGCGGCATACGGGGCGACTTCCATAGTAACGCGTCCATGATGCCGGCAAGATCCTCGCCGCTGGCGAACAGATCCTGATTAAGCCCGATCCGCGTCGAATGGGCGCTGATTCCCTCCAGCAGCCGCGCCAGATCCTCGGCCGTGAGATCAGGGAGTGCTCCGCGATCGAACGCCCGCTGGATCATCGACCGAAAGATCGTCCCGATCGACCCCGGGTGCAGCGCGACGTTGCCGACGTCATATTCGACCCGCGCCCTCACTGCGGGCTTGGAGAGCGTCTTGCGCAAATCCCAGGTCTCTCGGCCCGAGATGCTGTCGATCGGCCGACCGCGCACGGCGGCGCGCGCCTTGTAACGCCGCACCTGTACCCGCCGGAACAGCGGCCCGGCCACTATCTCGGCCGCCTCGGTCCAGGCCGCGATCGCCCGAACGGTGCGCGGGCTGAGGTAGGCGGTGGCCCCCTCCCCGTCCTGATCACCCTTGCTACGCAGGATCTGCAGCAGCCGCGCCTCGGGATCGATCGCCTCTTCAATATGGGGGCGTCACATAAAACGGGCACAGATATACGCTAAGGCCTGAGGGCGTCGGAAAACACCTGTTTTTCGTACACTGCGGATTACAAGTCCGTTGAATTCTATGTTCGCGGCACCAATCTGCTCAATGAACTGGCCTTTGCGCACACGTCCTTCGTGAAGGACCAGTCACCTCTGCGCGGACGAAGCGTCGCCTTTTGCATGCGGCATTCTTTCTGAGTAATACTGTGCCAGTCATCGGGAGCAGTCCCTGCTGTCCGGCACAATGCGTGCATCGCGCGCGTCCAGGCATCAAATCCAACCGGGCAGGTTTTGGACATCCGCAGTCCCTTCGGGAATGGCTTGAATGGGGCGCATTGCCGATGAACGGTTTCAGCTAAGAGGTGACCATCATCCCATGGACGTTGTAATGCCGGAATCTCACTTGGCAGCCGAGACCATGCTGTCGATCGCAGCCGGTAGCTTATCCAACTGATCCAGGCCAACGTAGCCTTGCACTGGCAGCGGGGCGGTCCCGACAGTCAGCCCGAGGATTTCTGCGATCCCATAGATAGTGCGCAGGCTGCCGTACTTTTCAAAGAGCGCCCACATGGGTGCGCAAAGCGCCTGCAGCCGCGCAGTTTCCTCAGCATCGCCGGCAAGCGCAGCCTGCGTGAGGCAAATTGCTGGCTCCGGCAGCACGCCGGCAACGACGCTGTGCCAGGCATCGGCGCACGCGAGGAACGCCGGTGCCGCACACCAGTCACCGCTATAACCAATTTTGAAATCCTCCGGCACGCGGGCGCGAAGCTCCTCGATTTCGGCCGTATAGTCTTGGCCATCGAGCGGCGGCATTTTCACCGCAGCGATGCCCGGAACGTTAGCAAGTTCGACGATCAGGTCATGCGAGAACACGAAATTCGTCGTGCCCGGGTTGTTGTAGATGCATAGCGGCAAACCGGTCGAAGCCGCCACCGCCTTGAAATGATGCCCGACTTCTCTGGCAGACAGCTGCGTGTAGGACATCGGCGCGAGCAGAAGCCCGCTGGCCCCTGCGCTCTGAGCGGCAACGGCAAGTTCGCAGGACCAGCTTGTTCGCAACGCGCCGATACCCACCACCACTGGCACACGGCCAGCTGCTGCTTCCACTGCGGCTGCGACGGCACGATTGCGCTGATCCCGGTCAAGATAGGCGTAGGCCCCCGTGCTACCCAGAACACTCACTGAATCGACGCCTGCATTAGCGAGGCGATCGACAAGAACGCCCAGTGCATCCGTATCGACAATGCCACTTTCATCTGCGGGAGTGGGCGGGAATGCGGAGAGGCCCTTGAAAACTGTCATATCTGATAACCCAATGTATTACCGGCCGAAGACGAGGCGCGCACCGGCGCCAGCGAAAACAATACTGAGCGTCCCATCTATCCAGCGTAGCGCTCTGGCATAGCCTCTTATCATCGGTATCGTCGAAAACAGCACGGCATAGCCAAAGAAGATCGTTACTCCGAGGACCACGCAGCCGCCAAAGGCCAAGGCTAGGCGTTCTGTAGAAGCATGTGCTCCAACGCCCAGAGACATCAAGGCGACCCACGAGAGGATTGCCTTCGGATTTCCAACATGCATGAGCACGCCGCGCCGGTACATGGCACCCAGATTTGCCTCTGGAGCGGAGCCTGCCAACGACACCTCATCCTTTTGCATGGCTGAACGGGCGGATTTGAACGCAAGCCACAGCAGGTAAAGGCCAGCAGCTAGCTTGAGGATCGCGAGTGCCTGCGCGTAGCGAACGACTAGAGCTGCAAGACCAGTGACGGCGATCAGGCCCCACAAAAACGACATTGTCACAACCCCGGCGGCCATCGCCGCTGCAGGCTTACGTCCCTGCTGCATCGCGATCCCCATGATGCCCATGGTGCTGGAACCAGGGCTTCCTGCGGTAAGGGCATAGGCTCCATACACAAGGAACAGGTCATTCCACATATCACGCGGTCGCAAAGAACTTGGTGCCGACGACGCCGACTATGACGAGAGAAATGAAGCCTATCTGCACCGGATTTAATCGCTCTCCGAACAGGATCACGCCCATGACAGCGACGCCTGCCGCGCCGAGGCCAGTCCATACCGCATAGGCCGTGCCTGCCGGAAGTGTCCGCATGGCGAAAGCCAGCAGGCCCATGTTGACGAAGTTCAGGATGATGGGGACTGACGCCGACGTCCAACTTCCCTGCGTTGTCGCCCATTTCATGCTGAGCGCCCATGCGATCTCGGTGATCACTGCGATCCCAAGTATGATCCAAGCCATTGCCTATCGTTTTCCCGTTGCATCCATCACCAAGCACCGATCTGCCTCCTCCCACGGAGACGCGTAACCGTGCTTCACCGCAACCTCTGATATTGCGAGCAGCCATTGCCAGACCGATACTACGGGCCACGGCGTGAGGTTGTCGGCCGTAGTGATGCCTGAATGCGCACGCGGCAAAGGCCCTAGTATGGCGCGGTTCTTGGTCAGGTGGGTCATAAGACAATCCTTCCAATCAACGATGCAGCCAGGGTCAACATGACGACGCCCACGATGGCATCGAGGACCTTCCAGGCCACGGGACGGGCGAAAAGTGGGATCAGGATGCGTGCTCCGTATCCAAGCGCTGCAAACCAGGTGAGGCTTGCCGTTGCAGCACCGGCGACGAAGACAGGACGCAAGGTGGGTGCATGAGCAGATCCCGCTGCCCCCATCAGCAGCACAGTATCAAGATAGACGTGCGGATTGAGGAACGTGAACGCGGCTGTTGCCCCCAGTGCGCTGCCCAAGCTGAACTTTCCTTGTGCCGAGACCGCCATAGCTTCAGGCGTCATCATTCGCTGGAATGCCTTGAGACCGTACCACGCAAGGAACGCGGCGCCGCCAAGTGTGAGGACCAATGTCAACTGGGGCATCGCGCCGAGAAGCGCCCCCACACCTCCGACACCGGCGGCGATGAGGATCGCATCGGCGCAGCCGCAGAACAGCACAATCGGCCCAACGTGCTCACGCTTCAGTCCCTGCCGCAGGACGAAAAGGTTCTGGGCACCGATCGCCATGATCAATGCGGCCGACATTGCAAAGCCGGTAATGAAAGTGGGCAAAACGTTGGTCATGGACCAGCTTATGCCTTCCATCATCGATGCAGGGAAACTTGTTCTTCTACATCCGATGAAGTATCTCTAAATCATGCTCGACTATCCTGCTCTCGCCGCCGTCGCCAGCGTTGTCCGGGAAGGGAGCTTCGAACGCGCGGCTGAACGACTGGGCGTTACACCTTCAGCTGTTTCCCAACGAATTCGCGCTCTGGAAGAGCGGCTCGGCAGCATCGTAATTGTGCGGGGGCAACCGTGCCTCCCAACCGAACTCGGGCGTAAGCTGTGCGCGCATGTCGATATGGTGCAACTGCTTGAGGCCGATCTGGCCCCGGCTTTGTCGTTCGCAGATCCCGGCCGAATTTCTCCAACATCTGTCACCGCTGGGCTGGCAACACATCAATCTGACCGGCGATTACCTTTGGACGGATCATGACTTAACGACCGGCACGCTACGGCCGCTGCGCCAAAAGATCGGCGCTACCGTGCCCCAAAAGGCTTAGCGTATATCTGTGCCCGTTTTATGTGACGCCCCCGGCTTGGGAAAACATAGTCTTCGATTGCACCTCCTCGTCGCTCCAGCCATGCTAACAGGCTAGCGTGGGCGTCATCCATCAACTTGAATTGGACGGGTCGGCCGATCTTCTGCTGCACGACCATCGCAGGGGTGCGAATGGCTCGGTTGCAGACCAGATAACAGCCCGCAGCGTGCTGTCGATTGCAAGATCGAACAACGCTCGATCGCGTATGCGTCTGGTCCGATCGAGATAGAAGCGAACTGCGCAAACCTGTCGAGGCTTAAACGCACGTTTCGCGCCAACCTTACGGCTGGCATTCCAAGCGTGCCGTTCTTGCGCAGCTGACCGCGACCGCGATTTGCCCAACCTAAAGCGGACGGCCCGGCCCTCCCGGTCAGCTCCGTGGCCATATGTGAATGGCCGCTTCCAAGCACGACGCTCGGCCCCTTCAGGCCGGCGTTCACGCGCTCGTCGATGTCTTGCGCAGCTTGGAAACCGGCGACTTGGACATGCCGGTCATGCCCATGACCTGGGCCAGTTCGTCGACGCGGCGCGTGCTGACGCCGCCTATCCACGCTTCCTGGATCACGGCCACCCCAAACACACCGCTCCATTCATGGAGCTTGCGCAGGATTCCTGTTCGTCGCGGCCCCACATGCCGGTGGCAACGATCCGGGAAATGCCGCCTTTCACACGGATCGCGTCACGGAAATGATTGCCGCCTAAGGCACGGCGATACGACAAGGCGGCTTGACCAACATCGCGAAGATGGGCACCATTAATATCCCAGACTCCACTTGCGAGTGAAGGGAGTTTGGGAAGCACATCAGATTAATGAAATGAATGAAGGTACAGGCTTTGGGCGATTCATATCTCCTGATTGATGGAGACATGCAACCGGCAGGCATGATCGCCATTCCCGGCGGTCGCTTCTCAATGGGGGAGGAGGGCTTCTACCCTGAGGAAGCCCCGGTGCGACAGGTGCGGGTCGACGATTTCCTGATCGACGCCACTCCCGTCACCAACAGGCAGTTCGCAGCCTTTGTGGCGGCCACCGGCCATCGCACGCTGGCGGAGATCGCGCCTGACCCGAACGACTATCCCGGCATGCCCCCGGAGATGGCGAAGGCGGGATCACTTCTGTTCAGTCGACCCAGTCATGTGCCGGACATGCGCGATTACCGCTATTGGTGGTCCTTCTGTTTTGGTGCGGACTGGCGTCACCCGCTGGGCCCGGGCAGCAGCCTTGACGGGCTGGAGGATCATCCAGTCATCCACATTGCCTATGCCGATGCCCTCGCCTATGCTGACTGGTTGGGCAAGGCGCTGCCGACCGAAGCGGAATGGGAATATGCCGCGCGGGGCGGCGTCGACGGGGCGGCCTATGCCTGGGGTAGCGAACTGGCACCCGGCGGCGCGATGCTCGCCAATTACTGGCAGGGTGCCTTCCCGGTCGAAAACACGCTGGCCGATGGGTGGGAGCGCACTTCGCCGGTCGGCGCCTATCCGGTCAATGGCTATGGCCTGTCCGACATGATCGGCAATGTGTGGGAATGGACGCAGGATTGGTATGCGGATGCAGCGAAAAAGGGGGCGAGCGCTAGTGACTGCTGCATCCCCCGCAACCCGCGCGGCGGGAAAGAGCAGGAGAGCTACGACCCGTGCACACCAGATATCGCGATCGGCCGCAAGGTGCTGAAAGGTGGATCGCATCTGTGTGCGGAAAATTACTGCCAGCGCTATCGCCCGGCGGCCCGTTATGCGCAGCCGATCGACACGTCGACCTGCCATGTTGGCTTTCGCTGCGTGGTGCGACCCAGCTCAGCCTTGTGAAGGGTTACACCAATTTTCTCTCGCGCCTCAGAGCAATATTATAAGACGAGCCAGAAATTAAGTGCCCACCGTTTTTCCGCCTTGTCAGTTGTCTATCAATCGAATGTCAACGCGTTCAATTGTAGCATTGTTTAACTCATAGGGGGCGGCATAGCGATTACTCACTGGACTCCCGTTGTCGCGCCCCACATCTGCCGTCTCGGCGCCCGCGGAATAGGCGGAAATCGCCGTTACGGGAATGTTTCCTGATGCGACTTCGTGGTTATTAATATAGAGATGCGCGGTACCGGAGCCGCGGTCAGTGCTGCGAAACTCGACGGACAGCGTGGATTTGCCGGGCGAAACCACCTGCGGCGATTCAATGTGATAAATGTCCGCCGACAGACCGTTCACATCGTAGTTCAGCTTTCCATTCTTCAGATACAGACTAAAGCCCGCTTCGGATCCGCCGACTGCCATTATCACACCCTGGCCTCCTTGCTTCATGTCAACTACGGCGTCGATCCTATGACTATTGCCCTTCAACGGCGCGAAGGCTTGGTCGGACATGCCATGCGCGCCGGGCCCATAGTAAGTAAAGTTAGTGGTCCCTTTCCACAGGCGCTCGTTGTTGAGCCGGCCCCGACTCGGGTTATCATCCAGAGGATAGACGTTGTTGGCCAGCGCCTCGCGGTGCCAGAGCGCCTTTAGTTCCTCCAGCTTGGCCGGGTTTGTCGCCGCAACATCCTTGACCTCCGTGAAGTCGTTGGGGCCATACAGATGCCAGACGTCGTCCTTGAAAGGCGTGTTATGCTGGAAATCCCAAGGCGTGGCACGATGTTCGACCACGGCCTTCCAGCCATGGGCATAGATGCCGCGATTGCCCCACAACTCATAATATTGGATTTTGTGTCGTTCCGGCGCCTTTGGATCGACGAAGCTGTAATTCAACGCCACGCCGTCGATTTTCTGCTGGCTAACGCCATCGACCTGCACCGGCGGTGTGATCCCTGCCGCCTCAAAAATGGTCGGCGAGATATCGACGACATGGCCATATTGGGATCGGACCCCACGCCCCTTGATGGCTTTGGGCCAGGACAGGATCATGGGCACGCGGGCGCCGCCTTCATGTGAGGACTGCTTGAAATAGCGGAACGGCGTATTGCCCGCCATGGCCCAGCCGGCGTGATAATGCGGCGTCGTGGCAGGGCCACCCCATCGGTCATAATATTCGAGATTGTCCACCAGGGTCGTGGGCTGTCCGTTGGCGAAGCGCATCTCCCGATAAAGGCCTTCCAACCCACCCTCTGCGCTGGCGCCATTGTCGGAGACGATGAAGATCAGCGTATTGTCGAGCTGTCCGGTGCGTTCGAGCGCATCGAGCATACGGCCGAATTCATGATCCGCCTGCGACAATTGCGCGGCGAACGCCTCCATCTGGCGCGCGTACATCTTCTTCTGATCCGCGCTCAGGCTGGACCAAGCGGGGATTTTGTAACTACGCGGAGGCAGCCTGGCGTCGCGCGGGACGACCCCGAGCCGTTTCTGCCGTGCGAATATCTGTTCTCGGGCGACATCCCAGCCCATATCGAACTTGCCTTTATACATCTCCCGCCATGAGGTGGTCGACTGGTGCGGTCCGTGCACCGCTCCCGTGGCCCAGTAGAGATAGAAAGGCTTGTCGGGCGCCGAGGATTTGGTGCCGGTGATGAAGTTGATCGCCTGGTCCGCCAGATCGGTCGTCAGATAATAGTCCTTGGCGTGAGGCCGCGTGGGGATGAGGCTGTTATCCTGCCACAGATTGGGTTCGAAATGGTCGCTGTCGGCGCCCATGAAACCGTAAAAATGATCAAAGCCCTGTCCGAGCGGCCAGAGGTCGAAAGGCCCAGCGGTACTGGTGAACTGCGCCGGCGTGTGGTCCCATTTGCCGATCGCCATGGTGCTATAGCCCTGGCCGCTCAGAACCTTCGCGGTGGTGGCGGCGCTCTTGGGAATGATGTCGTCATAACCGGGGAAACCGGCAGGCGCCGCCGCATGCGATCCTATATGGACGGCATGATGGTTGCGTCCTGTCAGCAGGGCGGCGCGTGTCGGCGAACAGAGCGAAGTCGCGTGAAAATTGTTGTAGATCAGTCCGCGCCCAGCCACCCTGTCAATGTTCGGCGTATTCGCCAGTCCGCCCAATGCGCCGATCTGACCAAAGCCGACATCGTCCAGCACCCAAATGACGACATTAGGGGCGTTCGCCGGCGCCTTGGTCGGCACCGGCCAATCGGCCACGCTATCCTTGGCGTAGATTGAAATCTTGCCCTTGAAATCCGGTGCATGGACCGGCTGAATAGGAACAGGCGACGCGACGGGTTGGGCTGTCAGGCAGGAGGCCTTCATGACCAGAAGGAGGGGTGCGCCACTGGTAAGCAGCCGCCCAAGTTGAGGAACCGCCCGCTTTTTGCCTGCTTTGCCTGTCATCGTCATCGGCCTCTTCTAATTCCATCTGAAAATCTGCTCAGCGATCAACCCGCTGTCGGCTCGATCATTTCACGTCGATGCTGAGCTGCCGCAGTGCGCCGTCGAACAGATTGGGCGCGGCATAATCGTCCGGCGCGACGGGCGTGCCCCGGTCGCTGCCGACGTCGAAGCTTTCGTCCAGCGTGAAGCGCAGATTGACGGTGGCCGGAATCTCGCCGTGCGCTGCGGGCTTGCCATCCACCAGCAGAGTGAGGGTCGCGCCTGCCTGCTCGGCCGCGGGGCGCCGCGTCAATTGGACGCCGAGCCGATGGTCGCCGGGTTGCAGAGCGGTGTCCGCCGACACCGTGGTCTGCGCGCCGCCCATCATATTGTAGCGAAAGGTCGGCCGCCCCTGCTTGAGGTACCAGCTCAGACCGCCGAACCGCCCGCCCAGAGCAAGCAGCGTTCCATTGCCTTGTCCCTGCGCCAGACGCACGTCGGCCGACAGGGCGAAGCTGCGCGTGGCGAGCGGCGGTGCGACATCCTCGGGGATGCGGTCGGCTGGGCCGTTGAAGACGAAATGGGTCTGTCCGGCAATATAGTTCGGCCGCCCCGCCATTCCCTCGTAGCGATGCACCGGCAGTGCCTTATAACGGCCGGCTTCCGCTTCGAACAGCGCCTTCATCTCTGCCAGCTTTTGTGGATAGCGCGCGGCGACGTCGGTCGACTCGCTGAAATCCTTACCAAGGTTGTAGAGCTGCCATTGACGCCCATCGATATGGGCGGGCTTTGCAGCGTCCCTGCCGAAGGTCCAGGGCATGATCTCCGGCATCGAAGCGGCAAACCAGCCGTCATGATAGATACCCATATTGTCCCAGATGCTGTAATATTGCGTATTTCGCCGGGACGGCGCGGACTTGTTATCAAAGCTGTAGCGCATGCTGACCCCGTCCAGCGGCTGCTGGGGAACGCCGCCCACCTGCGCAGGCAGGCTGACATGTGCGACGTCCAACAAGGTCGGCATGATGTCAATGATGTGATGGAATTGCGGACGCACGCCACCCCGGTCGCGGATGTGATCCGGCCAGCTGATCACCACCCCGTTGCGGGTCGCGCCGAAATGCGACGACAGTTGCTTGAACCAGGGAAAGGGCGTGCTCATTGCGAACGCCCAGCCTGAGGAATAATGATTCATCGTCGTCGGACCGCCAAGTTCCGACCGGCGCGCGTCGATCTGGTCCAGACTGTCGTTCAGTCCGTGGAACAGCGCATGTTCATTGGCTGTGCCGTCGATCCCGGCCTCCGCGCTTCCGCCATTGTCGCCCTGCACATAGACGACGATCAGATTGCCGTTGGCCTGCCTGCGCATCGCCTCGATGACGCGGCCGATCTGATCGTCAGCATAGGCGAGCGCCGCAGCATAAACCTCCATCTCGTGCGCATAGACGCGCTTCTGCTGATCGGTCAGGCTCGACCAAGCCGGTATCGCGTCCGGTCTGGCGGCAAGCTTGGTTGAGGACGGGACAATACCCAGCGCTTTCTGCTTTGCCAGCGTCTCTTTCCGGATCGCATCCCATCCTCGGTCGAACCGTCCGCGGAACTTGGCGATCCATTCAGGAGGGGCATGGTGCGGGGCATGGGCGGTGCCGGGCGCATAATAGATGAACTGCGGCTTGCCGTTGTTGGCGCCGTCAGCCCGATTGATCCAGGCGATCGCCTTATCGGCAAGGTCGCGGTCCAGAATATAGCCTGGCTGGTCCGTCGGTGCTTCCACAGGACTGTTGTCGCTGTAGAGAGCAGGCGCCCATTGGTTGGTATCGCCGCCCAGAAATCCGTAGAAATGCCCAAATCCGAGACCCGTGGGCCAGCGGTCGAACGGTCCGGTCGGGCCGGTTTCCCAACTTGGCGTGATATGACCTTTGCCGAACATGGCCGTCGCATAGCCCGCGTCCCGCAACAACCGCGCGCCCGTCGCCGCGGACTTGGGAATGTCGCTCGTAAAGCCTTCGAAACCCGACGCCGCATCGGTGACATTGCCGACATTGACGGCATTATGGTTGCGCCCGGTCAAAAGCGCGGCGCGGGTCGGCGAGCAGATGCCGGTGGTCGTCATCTGCGTATAGCGTAGCCCCTCCATCGCCAACGCATCAAAGGTCGGCGTGGAAACTGGCCCGCCAAAGGTGCTGGATGCGCCGAAGCCGACATCGTCTGTCATGATGAGGAGGATGCTGGGCGCATCCGGCGCTGGCTTCACCAGGGCAGGCCATTCACCTGCCGCCGGCGGCGAGGAGGCCTGCGCATGAGAAACCGCAGCCGTCAAGGCCAATCCGCTGGCAGCTGCGAGCAACAAACTATGCTTGATCATATGCGTCCTTTTCCGCAACCGGCCGATGGGGAGGGAACCCCACCGGACATGCACGCCATACTTCCATGAGGCCGGCGCAGACTGCCCGGCGCTTCCGTCCTAGAATCGGTAGCCGATTTCCACACCGTAGGTCCGCGGCTCGCCATAGACGCTGCTCTGGATGCCGAGCCCTTCGGCGAGCAGGCCGAGAACGCCGATCCGGTAGGTCTCATTGGTCGCATTGTTGACGAAGGCAGCCACCGACGCACTTGAACCGCCGACATCGTTCAATTCGGCCCGCAGATTCACGAGGGAATAGGCTGGCTCCAGACCCTGTATCTCAAAGTCGTCGAGATACACACGGCTCCGCCAGGTATAGTTCAAGATCAGGTTCAATTTGCCCGTTTCCGGATTGATCGGGGGCGAAATGGTCGCTGTCGCCCCCGCCTGATGTTTGGGCACGCCGCGCTGGTCGAATTCGGGTCCGCTGGCGGATGTGGCGCGGCCCTCCAATATCTTGACCTTGGTATAGGAGTAGAAGCCCGTCAGCGAGAAACCGTCGGTGCTCAACGTCGCCTCAAACTCGCCACCGCTATTGCGCTGCTTTGCGGTATTGTCGACAACGGTGAAGACGTTGCTATTCACGAAGGTCGACCGCTGCTTCTGAACGTCGGATGCGTCCTGCCGAAACAGTGCCGTGCTGGTCGTCAGGCGGCCGGCGCCCAGCGACGTGTTCGTCTTCAGGCCGATTTCATATTCATCGACAAATTCCGGCGCGAAGGGCTGTAGAGCGACATAGCTGGTAGCGCGGGTCGAAAAGCCGCCCGCGCGGAAACCGTGGCGGTAGGACGCATAGGCGGTCACCCTGGCGCTGGGTTCATATTGAACCGTTGCGTCATAGGTCCATTCCTTGAAGCTCTTGCTGTTGGTGAAGGAACAATCGGATAGCGGAACCGTCTGCACGCCGGCGGTGATGGCATCGATGTCGAATGAGCAGCGCCCGGTCGTACCATCTGCGTTGGGGAAGTTTCGCTGCGCGGGTGAAACCGTGATCTTGCGTTTGTCGTAGTTGTAGCGCAACCCTCCCGACAGGGAAAGTTGGTCCGTCATGTGGAACGTCCCCGTCACAAAGCCGGCTGCAGTGCGGGAATAGCCCGTGCCGGGCGTATAGTTTCCAAACAGGATCGCCGGCGTCGTGCGCGGATTGAGCCCTGCTCCCGCTATACCGAGTTCCGGAAGGGTAACGCCGATGGAACCATCGGTACCCTTCTCCTCGAAATAATAGGCGCCGATGATATAGTCGAGTTTGTTATCGAATGCCTTGCCCTGGACCTGGAACTCCTCGCTGATATTCCGCGACCGCGCATATTGATACGGCGTGAGCATGAATGCGGGGATGCCGTCATAGTCCTGCACCATGTCGCGACGCTGCTTCCTGTATCCGAAGATATTCTTCAGCGTGATATCGTCACTCACATTCCAGGTCGCCTTGTTCGTGACGCCCCAGTTTTTCATCCTTTCATACGGCGCGCCGAATGCATCCAGATTGCCGCCGTCACCCGCGCCGATGTCGAACGAAAACCTGCGCGTGCGGAACAGCCGCTGCGCCTCGGCGAACTGCGCGGGAATGTTGGCATCGATCCTGCCGGCCCTACGCAAATTCTCGTAGTTGGTGATCGCTGATGGCTGGGAAATTGAGGTCAGGAAGGCGGCCGTGCCAGCCTCCTGCGACTTGTACCAATCGAAAATTGTAAGGGATTCGAACCCAGCGAACGGCTCGATCAGGGCCGAAATACGAAAACTGTCGAAATTCTGGTTATCGTACCGGCGACCCGTTGTAACTTCATGCGCCCAGCCGTCCCGCTCATGCGTCTTGCCGGCAAAACGCAGAGCGACGCTTTCACCCAGCGGAATGTTAATCACACCGTAGAGATCATGCATGTCGTAATTGCCATATTGGCCCCGGACCTCGCCCGTGAATTCACCCAACTTGGGATGCTGGGGCTCGACCAACACCGCGCCGCCGGTCATGTTGCGACCGAACAGCGTGCCCTGAACCCCCTTCAATACCTGGACGGATTGGAGATCGTAGAACGATTTGCCAAACCCGTAGGGACGCGGCTGAACGACTTCAGCGAAGTAGGTTCCGACCGGCGGATCGGTGAACAGCTGCGTTTCCTGGGTACGCTGGCCGCGCAGCGAAAAGGCGACAGTATTGCGTTGGCTCTGCGAGCTGGTGATTGTCAGCGATGGCGTACGATACTGCAGGCTTTGCGCATCCGTTACTCCCGATCTCTCGAGTTGCGCGCCGGAGAGTGCAGACACCGAAAGGGGCACATCCTGCAACGCCTCCTCGCGCCGACGCGCTGTCACGACAATGTCCGAATTGTCTGACGCAGCCACACCAAGTTTAGGCGCAACCTGCGCCCAAGCTGACGCCGAAATTGCGGATGTACACATCAAAAAGACTGCAGACGACACAAGGCGCTTCACGGCCTTTCTCCTTCCCTCTGTTATATTGAAGACTTGGCGGCCGGTTAGATCGCCTTTATACCATTAGTAATGATGGCTTTGATCTGATCGATTTCTCGCTCAAGCCATTCAATGCTGGAATTGTTGGATTTCAACCAGCGCCTGAAGACTGCATTGCGTAATATTTCGAAATGTCGCACTATGTCTTCGGCTGGTATATCCGCTCGAATCTTTCCGATGCTCTGCAACAACTTCGTGCGGGCTATCCGGGCCGTCCGATTTGGTTCGAGATCGATCACCGGATCATTGTCATCAGAGGAGAACAGGTTCGCGTACTCGACCCCCAAGCGCATTAACACACGACACTCGGCCATGGCCTTAAGCGTCCGGTCAAACCGCGGGAAAAAATCCTCGATTTCACCCGTGCTGAGTTCCGCATTTTCCTTTAGGGGCGTTGTGACAGGCTCACTCAAATGATGCCGTATCACCATCGTGATCAGCGCAGGCTTGGAATCAACATAGTTGAAAAGCGTTTTCCTGGAAATGCCTGCCGCGAGCGCGATCGCATCCATCGACGTCGCGTCATAGCCATCCTTCACGAATAAGGTGGCGGCGGCAATGATAATCTGTTGCATGGTTTGGGCCATGCGTCGTTCCAGACCCGCTATTCTCTCCATAAAACTTTCTCACGGATACACCATGCCGCACTCTCTACACTGAGTGTAATTCCTATACCAGAGCCGCCTCGGCGCCAAGACGACCCATCACATTCGTGATCGCATCACTAGACCGTGGAGCCCTTCATATGACGCATATCCTGCGGTATTATATGAAGTTCCAGCATTCGCCTGGCGAGTAAGGTTTCAGATATGACTGAGGGCACGCCAGAGTTGGTTAATGGTTCGCGCACCGATGCATCGCAGATGAACCCTGAGTTTGGCGAAAGCCACCTCGATCGGATTGAGGTCTGGTGAACATGCGGCAATACCGGGACTGCTTTAACCAAAAGAAATTGTTGAACACTATTGGCGAATTTATAATCCTGAACGAGTTTCTGAGTATTGTGCAGGTTGATATCTTCGGCTTATGCGAACGGAGATCGCTGGTAGCTAACGACAGCTATAGCCGAGGGCCTTCTCCAAAGCTGACAGTCGGCTACGTCCCAGCCTTTGCCGGAAAGCGGACCGGCATTGCGGTCCCAAAGCCCGTCAGCGATGGCCTGTGCTCGAGAATGTGGCCGGAACCTCTTCGCTAAACCCGGCGCCCCGTGACCAGCTGATAAATGACGACAATCACCGCCAGAACAAGCAGCAAATGAATGAGGGCACCACCCACGGGAACCACGAAAGCGCCGAGCACCCAAAGAACGAGCAGAATGAGCAGGACTGTCCACAACATGGGGTGACTGCACGAAAGTGAATTTTACGTACGCGAGAGACGAACGAATGCAGTACGACTTGGGCTAAGGCTGCCGCAGGGGCTACCGCTCACCGAACCCAACAGGTTTTACGGGCCAAACGAACGGTAGCGAGCCAAGGACAAAGCCCAGGAACGTTGCCTGAAGCGGAACCGAAAAACCAAATGCCGGAATGCTCAAGGCTATCAGAGCGTAGGTGTTTGCAGCGACATCACCGATCATAATTGACGCGGCCAGAACCAATCCCGCCCGCCTGAAACGCGAAAGAAGTAGCATAATAGCAAGCGCGTCTAAGAATATCAGTGAGGTCCAGAATAGCTCGAGTAGGAACGGCCCCCAATCATAGGGCCTCCATCCGTATGCTGCAAAGTCTCGCGCATGATTGAAAAAGCCAATCCCAAAACAGGTTATGTAGATGCCGATGATAACCCGAATGCGTGCGTCTACGCGGGAATGTATAACATGGTGACGGATCGGATCGACATTTGGAGCCATAGTTATTATGCTGTTGCGCCTTCCAACGCTTTATAAAGGGCGGTCTTCCCGATTTTCAGGCGAGCGGCAGCCTCGCGCACAGTGAGGCCCGCTGCGATGTGCGCCCGCGCCTTGCGCAACTTGTCGGGGGTGACGACGGGGCGGCGCCCGCCCTTGCTGCCGCGCTCGCGCGCGGCGCGCAGGCCCGCCTGGGTGCGCTCGCGGATCAGATCGCGCTCAAACTGCGCGAGGGATCCGAAGATGTTGAACACCAGCATCCCTCCCGGTGTGGTGGTATCGATATTCTCGGTTAGCGAGCGGAACCCGATGCCTCGCGCCGCCAGTTCACCAACCTTCTCGATGAGGTGGCTCATCGAGCGACCGAGGCGATCGAGCTTCCACACCACCAGCGTGTCGCCGGCGCGCAAATAGGCCAGTGCTTCGGCAAGGCCCGGCCTGTCAGCCCTGGCTCCCGACGCCTGATCATCGAAAACACGATCGCATCCTGCTCGCTGCAGAGCGTCATGCTGGAGCGAGAGCTTCTGGTCGGGGGTGGAGACCCGCGCATAGCCGATCAGCGCCACGGGCCGCCCCATCGTGTCCGTTTTCCCATCATCATGCGATCTTGTCCGAATCGCCATCGAAGGTCCAGAGTTGACGGACACATTCCCGGTGGCCGTCCAACGGACGTCTGACGGACAGCGACATGGAGGGGTTCGAGCTTGGCCAGAAGACACCTGCTGACCCGTGAGATGCTTGCGGACCATTATGATCCCTCGCTCGATGAACGCGAAATCGCCCGCCACTTCACCTTGACCCGGGACGACCTTGAACTGATCGCATCCCGTCGCGGCGACGCCACCCGCCTCGGCTATGCGATGCTGATGCTGTATCTGCGCTGGCCGGGGCGCGTGCTGGAAGCCGGCGAAGCGCCGTCCATGCCGATCCTCGCGTTCGTGGCCCGTCAGTTGGATGTGTCGCCCGCGTCATGGCGCGATTATGCCCGGCGCGACGAGACGCGGCGAACGCACCTTGCCGACCTGTCGCGGCGCTTCGGTCATCTCGTTTTCGGTCGCGCGGATTTCCACGCGTTGGTCGCTTTCGCCATGCCGATCGCGCAGACCGTCATCCAGCCCTCGCGGCTTGCCAGCATAGTCATCGACGAGATGCGACGTCGGCGATTGCTGCTGCCGCCTGTTACGGTGATCGAGGCGATCGTACGACGGGCGCGGCAGCAGGCCGGGGAACTGGTCCATGACGTGCTCGCCGGGGGTTTCGGCGAACCCGAACGCGCACGGCTCGACGCCCTCCTGTCGCGGCGCGACGACAAAAGCGCGACCTGGCTCTCATGGCTGCGCAACCCGCCGCTGTCCCCAGCACCGCGCAATGTCCTGCGACTGATCGACCGGCTTGACCACGTTCGCGCGCTGGGCCTGACTGCATCGCGCGCCGCGACGATCCCGCAGACGGCGTTCGACCGGATCGCCGACGAGGCGGCACGCATCACGCCGCAGCATCTGGCGGAATTGCCCGACCAGCGTCGGCATGCGATCCTTGCTGCTGCCGGCATCCGGCTCGAGGAAAGCCTGACCGATTCTGTGCTGACGATGATGGACAAGCTCCTGGGGAGCATGATGCGTCGGGCCGAGAACCGGACCAAGGATAAGGCGATCGGCACGATCCGGTCATTGCAGGCGCAGCTTCGCCTGCTCAGCGGCTCGTGCCGGGCCTTGCTAGACGCACGAGCGCAGGGCGTGGATTCTCTTGCCGCCATCGGTTCGATCGACTGTGAGAGACTGGGACCGGCGGTCGCGGACGCCGAGCTGCTGATCGCGCCGGAAACGATCGACCGCACGGCCGAACTGATCGAGCGGCAGCGCTCACTGCGCTCCGTGATCGGGCCGTTCCTCAACGCCTTCGAGTTTCGCGGAGCGGGCGCGGTGCAGGGGCTGCTCGATGCGGTCCGCCTCGTGGCTGACATCTATCGCACCGGACGCCGCCGCCTGCCCGACAAACCGCCGCTCCGGTTCGTGCCGCCGTCATGGCGGCCGTTCGTGCTGCGCAATGGCGTGGTCGTTCGCGCCGCCTATGAACTTTGCGTACTCACCCAACTGCGCGACCGGCTGCGCGCCGGCGACATATGGGTGGCGGAAAGCCGCCAGTATCGCTCCTTCGACAGCTATCTTCTGCCATCTGCCACCTTCGACGCGATGCGCGCACGGGGACCGCTGCCGCTGGCGATCGACACCGATTTCGAAAGCTTCATCGCCGAACGCCGCGCCAGCCTAGACACCGTGATCGAGCGGGTGACGATCCTCGCCCGGCAGGGAGAGCTGCCCCAGGTGCGCCTTGACGGCAACGGCTTGGTCATATCGCCGCTCAAGGCAATCACGCCGCCTGGCGCAGAAGATATGCGCCGCATCGCCTATGATCGGCTGCCACGCGTGAAGATCACCGATCTTCTTTTGGAGGTCGATAGCTGGACCGGCTTTTCCGAATGCTTCACCCATCGCCGCTCCGGTCGCGTGGCGGATGACCGCAACGCGCTCCTGACCGTGATCCTGGCCGACGGCATCAATCTCGGCCTGACGCGCATGGCCGAGACCTGTCAGGGCGCAACCTTGCGTCAGCTCGCCCATCTCCACGACTGGTATATCAGCGAAGCCGCCTATGGTGAGGCGCTGGGGCGGTTGATCGACGTCCACCGCACCGTGCCGCTGTCCGCGCTGTGGGGCGACGGCACCACCTCTTCGAGCGACGGTCAGCTCTTCCATGCGGGCGGCCGCGGCACCGCGATCGGCGACATCAACGCGCGCAACGGCAACGAACCTGGCGTCAGCTTCTACACCCACATCTCGGATCAATATGATCCGTTCGCGAGCCGCGTGATCGCGGCGACCGCCGGCGAGGCCCCCTATGTCCTCGACGGGCTGCTATACCATGCCACCGGCCTGTCGATCGAAGAGCACTACACCGATACCGGCGGCGCATCCGATCATGTGTTCGGCCTGATGCCTTTCTTCGGCTACCGCTTCGCGCCGCGCCTACGCGACCTTAAGGACCGGCGCCTGCATCTGCTGCCGGGCCAGGAAGCGGGGCCGCTGCTGACCGGCATGACTGGCGATCCGGTCGCCATCGGGCATGTCGCCGCCCATTGGGACGAACTGCTGCGTCTCACTACCTCGATCCGCAGCGGCACAGCCACCGCATCGGCAATGCTGCGCAGATTGTCCGCTTACCCACGCCAGAACGGACTGGCGCTGGCCTTGCGCGAGGTCGGGCGGATCGAGCGTTCGATCTTCATGCTCGACTGGCTGCGCGATCTCGACCTACGCCGGCGCACCCAAGCTGGCCTTAACAAGGGCGAGGCGCGCAACGCGCTCGCCCGTGCGCTCTTCTTCAACCAGCTTGGCGAGCTGCGCGACCGGCGGTTCGAGAACCAGACCTATCGCGCCTCCGGCCTCAATCTCCTTGTGGCCGCCATCATCCTGTGGAACACCCGCTATCTCGAACAGGCAGTCGGGGCGCTGGCGATCCCGGAAGACATTGCTCGCCATATCGCCCCACTGGGATGGGAGCATATCTCGCTCACCGGCGACTATCGCTGGAATGTCGAAAGCCGCCCAGATCCCGGCCAACTCCGCCCGCTGCGCGCACCGTCATCGCTCCTGGCCGCATGACAGCACTCGCCCGTGTTCACGAGAGGTTCTCCCCTAGCGTACGTAAAACTCACTTTCGTGTAGTGACCCCAAGAAGGGCGAGCGCGGTACCCGTATTGTCTATGCCGGATCGGTCGCCCGCAAGGGCGAGGATGGTCAGGCGAACGAGGAGGACAAGGAACGGCGCATTTCCTTCCTGAAGCGATTTACAGTGTTCAATCGTGAGCAAATTGAAGGTCTGCCCGAAGATCTTTTTCCGACCCCTGCCCCCGTTATTCAGAACCGCGATCATCGCGATCCACGCCTCGATTCCGTTTTTTCCGCGCTTGGCGTCAAGATCGTGGAAAAGGACGGCGGCGCCTTCTACAGCCCGGCCACGGACACGATCACCATGCCCCGGTTCGAAAGTTTCACCAGCGGCAACGCCTATTATGCCACGCTGGCGCATGAATGTGCCCATGCGGTTGGCAGTATCGGCCGATTGAACCGGGAAACCCTGCAAAAATATGGGACCAGCATCGCGATGCGAGCGAAAGAAGAGGCCGTAGCCGAGATTTCGGCAGCCTTCGTTTGTGCAGCGCTGGGCATGGAACCCACCGAGCGGGAGGACCATGCCGCCTACCTTGCGAGCTGGATTTCGGTCCTTCGCGGAGACAAACGCGCGATTTTTCAGGCCGCTACCGCAGCACAGGCCGCCAGCGATTTCATTCTCGCGGCCGCCGAAACCGCAACAGGCCAACAGGCCGCTTGAGCATCCCGGGCGGCCCTCGGGTCGCCCTCCCCTCTGGCAGCAGGATTGCCATCATGACCCAGAAGTCCCCCATCATCGGCCTTGATTGGCGCGACGAGAATTATGGGCCGGTCCACGCCGTGACCGCCTTCCGCACTTCCTCCGACACGATCGATTGGAGCGACCGTATCCGCGCGCGATTCCGCGCGTGCGTGAAACGAGCGGGCTTTGCATTTCACGACGGGCGATGCGCCTATATCGCGACGACCGGCGAGCAAGCCGCGCGCGAGAGAGCCCTGTGCGACGAACTGGCAAACGCTGGCTTCCAGATCATCAGGGGCGATGTTCGCACCCTCCCGTGATGGAACCCCCGATCCAGCGACTGGGAAGCGCCGCTGTCACGGCCCAGCCTTGTCGCCAATCGGGCAAATGTTGCTCGCGGCACACAGCGCGGCACACAGCGCTATACATTGCGTATAGACTGCGGGGACCAATCTCGCTGGAACCCGAAAAATCGCCGCGCCCCCCGCAGGCGGGCGGCGCGGCTTCGACACCCCTTTGAAAAGAGCCACCGACTATGGCAGGTCAGTGGTGCACGAGACGCGGCACGCTTGGCAGAATGGGCGCAGATGACAGATTCACCTCAACGCCGGCCCGTCATCCGAGCCGTGAGCTTTGACGATGTCGGCGCTGCGATCGGGCGCTTGCTCGAGATCGCGTTGCCCCCGACCCGCCCGGCAGAAACCGGCGCATCATCGAAGATCGCTGACTTTTTGCTGGCCTGGTGGGATGGCCTGGACTGCGGCCATTTCCCCATCCTGCACCTTTGCAATGTCGATGCGATCATCGCGGAGGATATGCTGACGATCATGGCCTATCTGGCCCAGCAATCCACCGTCTATGCCGACGCCTGGGGATATAACGACGCGATGGGCGAACTTTGGGAGCGATACCGCGCTCCGGCATGATCGGCCATTGATGCGGCAGCCACTTCCCCTGATGCGCTGAGCCGCCAGAAGCTGCATCCCATCCATCATTCACCAACGGACTGACGCGCGGTTGCGCGGCATGGCCTGCTGTCCTGCTGGCCTTCGCCTTCGAAGGCCATACAGACGGGGAACACGAAGGGCTGCTGCCCTTTCGTTCCCGAACAAAAATCGACCGCCCGTGTAATCCGCCAACCCCGGAGCCCGCCGCCCTGTGGGCGGCGACCAGGCTAGGCGGCTCGCCCGCGCCAGCGGTCGATTTTTGCCCTCCCTCCCCATCCCGCTCCTCGCCGGAGCAGCAGAGCCGCATGCCGCAGAGCAAGCGGCTTTCAGCCAGAGAAAGGAGTGAGAACAATGCCTTCCAGACGATATCAGGGCGATCCCTACTGGAAACGCGCCAAGGTTGACGGGGTCTGCACCAGCGGCACCCCCTACAAGAAAGGCGACCGGGTTTTCTTCTACCCGCTTACCGGCGCCACCTTCGCCGGAGACGCGGCGCAGCGCGCATCGGCCGAGTTCGATGACCTGTCTGCCTTGGAGGACTGACCCTCCCCTCCCCCATCCAATTTCAAGATTTCAGGAGTAGTCTTCATGGCTATCATCACCCCCAAGTTGTCGCAGCTTCGCCTCTCCCCGCTCAACACCCGCCGCGTGAAGCCATCGGCTATAGATGCCATGGCCGACGATATCGCCGCCCACGGTCTGTTGCAGAACCTCATTGCTTATGAGGAAGAAGATTTGTTCATGGTGTTCGCGGGCGGGCGTCGCTATCGCGCACTTAAAATCTTGGCGAAGCGCAAGAAGATCAGCAACAGCGATACCTTCCCCGTCGAATTACGGACCAAGGAAGAAGCCATCGAGCTTTCCTATGCTGAAAATGCGGGCCGTGAGGACCCCCATCCTGCCGACTCGATTCGGGCATTTGCTGCGATGCGGGATATCGGCATGTCGGCGTCGGACATTGCGGGGCGTTTCGGCTATGCCGAAAGCTACGTCTCGCGCATGCTACGTCTTTCCGCGCTCAATCCCAAGCTGATCGACATTCTCGCCAAAGATCAGCTAACCCTCGACGCGGCGAAAGCACTCACCCTGTCGGACGACCATGCCGAACAGCTACGGGTGTTCAAGGCCTCGCATGGGCAGGCGCACCGGATCAGGGCGATGCTCACCGAGGAAAAGCTCACCACCCAGAGCGGGCCATTCCTCTTTGTGGGTCGAGAGGCCTATGTGGAACAGGGCGGTATGATCACGCCTGACCTCTTTGCGCAAGGCGACGGCGGCTATGCCGACCAGCCCGAACTGATCGAAGGTTTGGCGCAAGCCAAGCTGGACGCACTGGCCGAAGAATATCAGGCAAGCGGCTGGTTTGAAGTGACCGCCACCTTCGACCAGCCCTATGATCTCTACAACAAGGGCTATCTCTATCCCGTCGAACGGGAACCCAGCGACCTTGAAGCCGAACGCATGGCCGAACTGGACACGCAGATCGAGGCCATCGCGGAAGAAGAGGGCGAGGACAGTGAGCGGATCACGCCGCTGATCGACGAGCGGGACGCCATTACCGCAGCATTGCGCTCCTACAATGGCGAGCAGAAAGCGGTCGGCGGCATCGCGCTGTGGATTTCGCGGGATGGGACGCTGGGCCAGCGCATCTATCGGGCCAAGGCCGAAAAGAAGGTCAAGGCGATGGGCGTCGCGGGTGGCCCTGCCCCGCTTTATCCCAATAGCCTGTTTGCTGACCTTACGCGGATCAAGACCCAGATCGTGCAGGAGACGGTGGCGGCCAACCCCGCACTCGCGCTCGATATTCTGCTGGACTCGCTGGCCGGTCAGCTTCTCCATGGCGCCTATGATTATCATCTGGCCCTTGAATTGAAGGCGGACAGGGTCAAAACCGACGTACCCGACGAGATGATGGCGGCGAGCGACGTCCAGCCGGTCGAGGAAATGATGGCAACCCGCTTTGCCTCCCTGCCGACCGAGGGACGGTTCGACGCGATCCGGCTGATGGCCACCGAGGACAAGATGAGCCTGTTGGGTGGCTTGGTCGCGATGATGGTGGACGGCACCGTCTTTGCCGGTGGCATGCTGTCGTCGCGTCACCACGAGTTCGAGCAGATCGCCAAGGCCAGCGCGGTCGATATTGCGGAGCGTTGGTCGGCACCCATTGCCCTGTTCGACCGGATGAAGCGGGCCTCACTGGTCAGCCTGTTGCGGCAGGAAGTGGGCGATGCCAGCGCCGACAATATCGCGACCATCAAGAAGAAGGCCGACCTTGCCGTCAATGTGTCGGGACGTCTGCCAGCCAAGTGGCTCCCTGAGCCGATGCGGATCGGCGCTTTCGACCAGCCCGAAAAGCCTGAAAGCCATGAGGCTGAGGCCATGGACGACATGGACATCGATGAGGATGCCGACGAACTCGCCTGAATGTTTGGGGGGCGACGCAAGTCGTCCCCCTTCCCTGCTTCCGGGCGCGATGCGCTTACGCGCATCGCCGCGCCGTTGATTCCGGCGCGGGCGCCGCGCTCCCAAGGTCGCGCGGCGCCAGACCGGTCAAGTGCACCGTAGGACCACCGTAACTGTATTTTGAAATGAGCTGGAGCCGGTGCTCCGGCTTTTTTTCGTACAGCGGCGCGCGCCCAATCCCGCGAATTCGGCTTATTCTCCAGCATGTTGGCGTTGCTCATACTTTCTGCTAACGTGGGAAGGTGCTGCGCAAAAGGCGACGCCGGGACTGGTAATCCCGATCCGAAAAAAATAGCCCGAGAACTTATCGTTTTCGGGGTGCCGTCGTATATGTCCAAGCCCTTGGGCCAAAACCCTCGGGCCAAAAACTGCGGCGCATGTCTTCGGATCATGTTACCAGCCCCGGGGCTCCCGCGCTCAGCGCGCGGGAGTTCGGGACCGTGCCGCATCCGCCCCAACACTTCCGCTTGAACCGCATGGATGCGGACCGGAGGTGCATATGGGTAAGACCACGCCTGTCACATCGCGCCGCGCATTATTGCGCGCGCTGACCGCCACGCCGATTGTCGTTTCCACCGCCATCGCTTCGCCCTGGGACGAGGCATTGGCGGCACTCCATCAGCATTATGACGATGAACCCACCTCGCCGCTGCGAAGCCGGGCGGGACGAAAACTGAGCCGCGTGCGCTATCACCGGGCCGAGTCCTTCCTTCCAGACCGGCACCCGAGGCTGGATCAGGACTGGCCCCAATTTCTCTATCGCGCCGGCATCGCCGTCCAGTTGGGGCTTTCCTCCCATTTGCTGGACGTGGGCTTTCCCGACCCATGGTGCGCTCGCCATATCCGCCTGCATGTCGCTAAATCGCTGACCTACGCCAATGCCACGGGCCTGGGTCATGACTGTCCCGACATGGCCCGGCTGGCGGTGGTTCTCGACCCCTATTGGAAGTGGAACCAGCCCCGCCTGTTTGGAGAGCCCGAACCTGATGATGGCGGCTTCACCGTCGAGCAGGTCCGCCCGCTGCTACGCGCCCTGCTCGACCGGGTCCATGAGGTGACCGGGCATCCCCGCCCGCCTGGCTGGCGTCGCGGGCAAAAGGAGGGTCGGTCATGATGCCCGGCACTGGCATCGACCAGCTACCCAGGCCAGTGCGACAGGACCTTCGCACGGTCACGGCCCTGCTGTTCGAGGCGTTTGGCGCACTTCATCGCTGGCATTCCGACTGCGGTTCAACATTCAGCGCCGGTGGGTGTGGCGGAGGCGGCAATTATCCAAAATTCTGGGAGCCTTGCGCGACTGAGCACGTTAGTTCGCGGTTGAAACGCGATCGCTTTCATAATATATTCCCCTTTCTAGGGAGATATTATGGACGCTACTTTCACAACCGCCGAGGTCGCCCTATTAGCTGGCGTTCCAAAGCGCACCGTCGACAAAGCGATCGAGGAACGCGTTCTTTCCGCGCGGGTGAAGCGCGCGGCTCGAGGCCGCACCAGTCTACGGCTGCCTCTTCACGCTGTCCCATATAGCGTGATCATCAAAAAACTTGGCATTTCGCTTCCACTGAACGCCAAGCGCACAATCCTGCACGAACTTGGAAAAAGGTCCGCTGCAAAAATGATCGATGGTTCGATTACGATCGCGCCCGCGCTAACCCTCGACCTTTCGTCCCTTGTTGCGGAGGACCTTGTCACAAAGGCCGCCAGCTATGCTGAAACGCGCGAGCGTGTCATCGAGGAAAATCCCGATATCCTGGGCGGCACCCCCGTCATCCGGGGTTCGCGGCTTTCTGTTTATGCGCTCGAAGGGCGCGTGAACGGTGGTGATAGCGTTGAGGATATTCTCGACGACTATCCTGATCTCAAGCCCGAAGAGCTTGAGACCGCCTTGCTTTATGCCTCCAGCCACCGTCGGGCAGGGCGGCCGGCTGCGCGAAAAGGGAAGGTCGCTGTTTGAAGTTCTTCATCGATGAATGCGTATCTCCCAAAGTTGCAAGACACCTTAATGAGAGCGGGAAACATGAGGCGATCCATCCGCGTGATTACGGCCGTTGTGGCGAGACAGACCCACAGGTTCTTGCACGCTGCCTGGCTGAAGACAGGGTGATCGTCACTGCGAACGGCATCGATTTCAAGAAGCTGGTGGCAACCGAGGAGATCCATCCTGGTCTCATTACCCTTCCCAGTGTTGCGCGCGACCGTTCGATCGAACTGCTCGAAGCTGCGATCGCGCATCTCGCAACGCTGGGTGATCCTCAGGATGTCATCGTCAATCATGTGCTGGAAATCGACGTCGATGGCGGGATAGAGTTCAGACCTCTACCGGCTTGACCAGTGCCAAGCGCTGAATTCGCCGCCACCTCTTCACCTCTCACTTCTCAAAGCTTTCGGAGCATCATGGCCAAGAACCCGCAGACCAGGCCAGCTCCGGAGGCGGATCTCCAGGCGGGGACACTCTCAGTTCACCGCGGGACGCCGGCGAAGGCGAACGGCTGATTGAGGGCCCTCGCTCAGAAGGGATTCTTGCCCGTGTCGGCCATCGGTTTGACCGACCACTTCTAAAACTCGGTGACGGGTATCCCCGGCACCGCCGGGCCGCCTTGAGCTGCCGCACCTGCACCCGCCGGAACAGCGTACCTGCTACCAGGCGGTGATTGCGCACGCGTTGCGTGGACTGGGGAAGGCCGTGCTTCCCTGCCCTTCCGGGGGTCCTCGTGACGGCAGTGCAAAAAGTGCCGCTAAGCAACCCATTGACTTTGTTCATATAACTCCGACTTCGTCCCCGTAAGTGGTTGATATTCCACACTACGGAGGTTTTTCATATTACGCTCCTGATCGCGGCCACTGGCGGTTTCTCGCCCAGGAGCCGATCCCGGTGTGGTGAAACGTCAATGGTGATGACGCCTTTGGTGTTGATATGCTCGTGCGCATTGGGGGCGATGTGCATGATGTGATGATCCGGGAAGGTGTCCGGCATTCGCGCTCGAACCTCACCGATCCGGGTCGCGTTCCACGTCATGATAACGTTGGTAAGCAGTGTCAGGCCTGATGATATCGCGGCCATTTGCTCGGGCGTGCGGCCATGCCGTGCGCCGATCGGCCCGGAATAGATCGCGCGCTGCAGGGTGTGGACCGACTCGCCTTGGCTGAGCAAAGCGTCGTTCATCGCACGGAACGCCGGATCGCCGAGATAAGCGCCCAGGAAGCGGGTCAGTAACAGCCTGCCGAAGGCATCCCCTGCCTGAAACGCCTCATCGCCCCGCGCGGCGCTGCCAAAGCGGTCCAGAACGTAGGTCGCCGAACACCAGCCACTCTTGGTCGATGCCGCAATCCGCAGGAGCGGATCCCATCCCCGGGTGATGGCGCCGGTTGAGACGGTCTCGCTCACAATTGGCCGCAAGCTGGCAGGTACATCGAGGCCACGTGGGAGATAGAGCTTGCGTTTATTCATCCCGGCAAGCCTCGGGGCGAGATCAAATCCCACCAGATTGGCCAGCGCCATGCCGAAATGTGTGTGGCCATGCGTATCCACCGCGACACGGTGGAGATCGACGGCTTCGTGGCGAAGAGCCCCTTCGATAGCGGCCCCGGCTTGCCGTCGGTTCAGAACGACGGCCTGGTCATGCAGGATCACCCACTGGTCGAGCACATGGGTGTAGGTTCCGACTGCCGGAGTGCGCCGCCGCGGATCATGGCGGGCTGTCCAGAGACGGCGGGTTGCATCAAGGCTCATCATGTCGGCCGATGCCTGAATTCCGCCTCCCCACAGCCTTGTGACTGGAAGCGTCCTGAAATGATCAAGCACCAAGCGGTTGGCCGCCGGCAATCGACCATTTGCCTCGATGCGGCGCATCATCTCGCCGACTGCGTCGGCTTCAATATTGAGGGTCATGCGCGCCATGTCGGCGGCAGTCAGATCGGAACCCAAGGCGATCAGGGCCGCGTAGAGGGTTATGAGCTCATGCTCGCTTCGGGGCGACCTGCCCAACAGGGCCCAGGAAAAGTGCGTGGTGGCATCGATGGCGATCAGCAAGTCCGGTAACTGGATCTTTCCGACGCCGGCGAACAGTTCGCGGCGAATGCCCTTGAGCCTTTCGTCTTCGGGAGCCGCCTTGAGTTTTGGAACGACCAATCGGTCGTTTTCAATCCGGATATCGCCCCTCGATACCGCCGCATCGATGGCTTTCAGGGCCGTCGTGAGTTCATCCTTGATCCAGCGGATGGTCGCTTCCGGCTTGGCTGACACCGCGAGGTTTCGCACGAACCGTGCTCGTTCCTTTTGCCATTGCGCCTTTGGGATCAGGCGGTCCTCAGGGGCACGGTGTTCCAGGCTGTGGTCGACGCTAGCCTGCCCATTGCGGAGAGAGCGTTTGAGCAGCATGAGCGCCGCCGCCCTATAGCTGCCAAAGGCGGCCTCGCGGTCCGGTTGATCGATGAGGAGCGCCCACGTCCGGCCGAATGGATTGGCGGTGCCTTCCGGCAATCGCCCCATTTCCGAAGCCGCCACCCGGTCCAGTGTCGCCAGTGCCTGCGCAAGCGGGTGCGTCGACGGTAGATCCAGGCTGATCGACGCCGCCGCGCCCAGCAACTCACTCGCACCTCTGCCTGCCGTCGCCAGTTCCCGCCGGACCCGGCCAACCTTCGTGGATGGACCGTGCGCGCCGGCCGGCAGGAACGGTGCCAACATGATGCGCATCTGGTCGCGCACGACGGAAGCGGAGGTGTTCTCGTCATCGACAAGGCTTGCCAATTGCAAGACCAACGCTTGATGTCGGCGCAGCTCGTCCTCGACCGCCGCCTCGGCGCGGGTTCGGGCCTGACGCCAGAGATCGGCGATCCGGTAGTCGATCATCCCAAGACCGTCATCCGTGAGACGCAGCAGTTGCAAGCGCAGAAAGCAGGCTATTTCAATGGTCTTGCGCTCACCGCGCATCCGCTTGAGCGTCGCAGGCTTGCGGTAGAGCATTGATCTTGCCTGGGCCTTCAGCATTCCGGCCGCCAAGCCAAGTTGGAGCCTATCGGCCCCAAGTTTCTTCAGAAAATCGATCTTCGCGATATGGTTAGCGAGGCCTTTGGTTTTACGGGACGCGGGACTGTCTCGAAGCCATTCCAACCGCGTCTTGCCGTTTGGCATTGTCTCCGACAGCTCAAGCGGCCAGGCCTTTGTCTGTTCCATCCCCACTGCGGCTACCGCGCCGGCCAACAGGCCGCCATCGTGATGGCGCCGGGCGCCTGATGCAGAACTCCTCAGCCGTCGCGTTGGCAACTGGACATAGTGGTGATCACGGAGCCATGCGCGCGCGGCTTGTTCCAACTCGTCCACGAGGAATTTGTCGCTGGCCTCGCGCCGCAGAAAGCCATTCAACGCGCGTTCCCCGTGCTCGGTGAGGTCGCGCAAACCCAGCGCCTGTTTTGCCGCGTCCTGGTGCTCGAACAGCGTGCGGTGGCGGCGGTAAAGCGCACGGATTGAGGTAAGCCGGGGCGGTGCAATCCCAAGCTCGGCGCCGAGATGAGCCAGCACTTGCGACGGAATCATCTCCACAGAATTGAGTGGCGCTCCCGTGAGCCGCAGAAAACCAACCTGCAGCGCCACGCCCAACCGGTTTAACGGTCGCCGGCGGCGGTGGACGGCTCGCCGATCATCCTCGGAAAGCGAAAAGAAATGAGCGACTTCGGGTTCGGTTAAATTCTCCGGAAACCGTTCCCAGCCAAGATATTGTCGAAACGGCGCATCCACGACTCGGCCCTCCCAGGAAAGAGCCTACACACCGCCGGCTGAAGGTCGAGAAACCTCGCTGCACAACAATATCAATGAGTTATAATTTTCTTGCGGCTTTTATGGCTATGTTTCAATGACTTGCTTAGCGGCACTTTTTGCACCGCCGTCACGAGAACCCCCATCCGCTACGATCAGGAGCGATACCGGGGTCGCCACCTGATCGAGAACGCCTTCTGCCGCCTGAAGGACTTCCGCCGCGTTGCCACCCGCTATGACAAGCTCGCTGCCAACTTTCTGTCAGGCGTTGCGCTCGCCACAGCCATCGCCTTCTGGCTTTGAATGAGTCTCAGCCCCAGGATCCAGCGCGATTGCGCGGGCTACCCCCGCGCGCTTGCGCATTCCGCCAGATAGCTCGGCAGGCTTCAAGCAGCCTGCATCTTCCGGCAAACCAGCAAGCTTGATCTTCAGCCTTGCAAGATCGTGCACATACTCACGTGTAAGTTTCGTATGTTCCAGAAGTGGCGCCTCGACATTTTCTTGTACGGTGAGAAAGGAGAATAATGCGCCTTGCTGGAACATCACCCCAATCCGACGCTCGACTTCACTGTGCGCTTGCGGATCGCGGATGTCCTGCCCGAATATCTCGACGGATCCGCCATCAGGCTGCTTGAGGCCCAGGATGGTGTTGAGCAGCACCGACTTACCGGAACCCGATCCGCCAACCACACCCAATATCTCACCGCGCTTGACCTCAAGGCCGAGATCCTCATGGATGACCTTGTCGCCAAAAGCCGTGCGCAGGCCTTTGACGCGAATGGGCACGTCTTCGGCATCGGTTTCCACAAGCGCCCTCACAGATCGAGCGCCATGAAGATAACCGCGAAAATCGCATCGAACATAATGACCATGAAGATTGACTGGACGACCGCGGACGTCACATTTTGACCAAGGCTTTGGACGTCGCCGCCGACCATAAGGCCATGCCGACAGCCCGCAGCAGCGATGATCAGAGCCAGAAACGGCGCTTTGCACATGCCTATCCAGAAATGCTTAATGTCCACCGTTTCAAGCGTACGCTGGATGAAGAAGACCGGGCTGATATCAATCGTCACCCAACTGACCAAGAGTCCGCCAGCAAGACCGCCGATATCCGCGCAGAAGGTCATAAGAGGCATCATGAGAAGCGCGGCTAAGATGCGCGGGATTACCAGCGCATCGAAACGGTCCACGCCCATAACCTGCATCGCATCGGTTTCCTGGTTCATCCGCATCGAACCGATCTGAGCGGCAAAGGAAGATGCGGAACGTCCAGACAGAAGGATGGCAGTGATCACCACGCCGAACTCGCGCAGGATGGCCACGCCCACCAACTGGATCGTGAACACCTCAACGCCAAGCGTTGTCAAAAGGTTGGTGCCAACGAGCGCAATGACCGCGCCGATGAAGAAGGTCATGATAAAAACTATCGGAAGCCCATTAATGCCCGCGTCCTGCATGAACGCGACGAGCGGCGTCATGCGCAGTCGGCGAGGATCGCCAAGGGTACGGCCGAGCGCCACAATAAGCTGCCCAGTGAACACCAGCATCTGGTAGGCGTCATCGGCGATCCCGATTACCTGACGGCCGAAGCGCTCGAAAAATCCCAGAACACCAGTGACGCCAGCCTTACCGGCCGTATCTTGTTCAAGGGCAGGTCGAACAAGGTCTATCAGCCTTTGCAAATCCTCTCTTTCGCCAAAGTCTATATCGGCGTCTGGAGCCATGGACCGCAAAAGCAGGAGGGCACCGGCAGTGTCGATCCGCCCCAGAGCAGAAAGATCGAGACGCTGCACGACTAGACTCCTGGCCGCCTGGGCACCCAGGCGCCCTTCCGCATCGCCCAAAGCAAGCGAAGTCCAGTCACCTCTCACATGCAGAGTCGGGCCGCCACCCTCGTCAATATGCCAATCTGCCGCGATCATCGCACTAGCAGCATGGGAATTGAGCAGCGGACGATTTCGGCTGCTGCTGGCATCAACGCCACGCAGCGCATATCTTGAACCTTGGCATGGTCAAGCATTGGGGTCTCACGATGATGATCGAGCAATGGCACGCCATGGGCCAAGAGGTGCAAGTGGGGTCAGCTTCGTCGCAGTCATAACTTTATCCTCTCCCCTTGCCATGCCATCGAAGATTGAGCAAGGACATAACATATGGAACCTCAGGAAGTTCATTTGCGCGCACTCGCGACGGCCTTTGGCTGGACCTGGTACAGAATGCGGCGGCTGATCGACACGCACCTTGCGTCCCAAGGTGCATCGATGGCCCGTCTTAAGCTGCTGGTATATCTCGCCGAGCAACCCAGCCGCTCAACCGATATTGCAAGCTTCTTCGATCAGGCCCCGCGCACGGTAACCCAGGCGATTGACTGGTTGGAGCAGAATGATCTGGTCACGCGCTCGCCCGTTGAAGAGGACCGTCGTGTAAAGCTCGTGGAAATCACGGACGCAGGCAGGGCGATGCTGGAGCAGGCCCTGCCACTCTACGATGGCATTGTGGCGAAGACCTTCGGCAGCTTGACCGCGGAAGAACTGGAAGCATTGGATAGGGCGATCCTTCACCTCGACAAGGTCGTGGATCAACTCGAAACGCAAGCTGGCTTCCGCCAAGGTCGCGTCCCCACGCTCAAGGCACATAATGATGGCTGATCCTCATTTGATGGACGGGCCTGAAGCGGTCGCATTGAAGGAGCGGGAGCGGTTCGCACAAATCCTGCTTCTGTTCGGGCGACACGGGCTCAAGGGAATGGCCTCCCGGCTAGGTCTCAGACTGGGTGGTGAGGAACCATTTGATAGCGCTCGACCAGAAGCAGTCGTTGCGCTGCTGCAAGATATCGGTCCTGCAGCGGTCAAGTTCGGGCAGATTCTTGCAATGCGAAGTGATCTGCTGGAGCCCGATTTGATCGATGCGCTTTCGAAACTTCAGGACCGGGTTCCGCCGCTGCCGTTCGCCACCGTGCGACCACTTATCGAAGAGGCGATCGGCGGAACTGTGGAAAGCTATTTCGCCTCCTTTGAAGACGAAGCGATTGCGGCCGGCTCGATCGCTCAGGTCCATGCAGCAACGCTGCTCGACGGCCGGGACGTTATCGTCAAGGTCCGTCGTCCCGGGATCGAGCGGATTGTCGACGCCGACCTTCGGCTGCTGCGCCGCGTCGCCCGGATCGCAGAGCGCCGCATCCCCGAGATCGCGCGACTAAAGCCGGACGAACTGCTGCGCCACTTCGCTGAAAGTATCGATCGGGAAATGGACCTTGGCGCGGAAGCTCGCGCCAGCGATACGATCGGAGAGTATCTCAAAGCTTTCGGCGTGCGAACGGCTCGCTTTGACTGGGAGTTGTCCGGCAGGCGTGTCAACATACAGGAGCGGTTTCGAGGCGTTCCGGCAAGCAATCTGGAGGCGGCACGGCAAAGCGACCTTGATCTCACTAGCCTCGCCAGCACCTATGCGCAGGCGATCCTCCACATGATCGTCATCAATGGTCATTTCCACGCCGATCCCCACCCAGGCAACGTCTTTTTCCTGGAGGACGGAACGCTGGGGCTTATCGACTTCGGAGCGGTGGGGACGCTTCTGCCGCGACGCCGGGAGGAATTGGTACGGCTTGGCCTGGCGATCGCGGCGGAGGACACAGGCGGGGTCGTCGATATTCTGCTGCTTTGGGCGGGCGACCCTGATGTTGACCGTGTCAGGCTGGAAGAGGCCCTGGCCGAACTGATCATCCGTTTCAGCAATGTCCTGCTCGAGCAAATTGACCTTACCGACATTTTCCAAATCGTCTTTGCGATACTGCGCGACTTTCATCTCGCGCTCCCGCCCGATCTGGCACTGGTGCTCCGGACGCTGCTCACGGCAGAGGGATTTGTCCGGCGCATCGATCCGACATTCGACATCACTCGAGAACTGGCTCCGTTGGCAAAGGAACTGATGCGCGAGCGAACGAGTCCGGCGCGATTGCGTGGCGAAGCGGGCAAGCTGTTTGCAGCGCTTGGAAGAGCCGCCTTGTCAACGCCGAGCCTGGTGGGACAGATCGAGAGAGTTGCGCGTACCGGATCGATCACCGTCAGTATCGCACCCAGGGATCTTGAACGATTGCGCGGCGATGAGCGCAACAGCAGAGCCACTCCCCAGCTCTACCCCGCAGCATTGGGAATATGTGCTGCAATCCTTTTCGCCTCGGAACCGATCATCGCCGGGCTGCTGGCGGTGCTTTCCATTGCCCTGGCAATTGGCGAACGAGTGAAGCGGCGGTGATCACGTTCCAAATCTCGCGAAAATTAAAAGCTCATTTGTCGCGCTACCGGCTCCAGGATTTCTAGGTCACATGGAAACGCGTTCGAACTGGTTGAAGGTGAGCCTTGTTGTCGGCCTGCTCATAACCGCCGTCATTGGGTTCACCCTGTGGCTCATCCAGTCACGTGAGGCTGACGGGGCCACGTATGAGGTGCAGTTTAAACAATCGGTCGACGGCGTTCAAATCGGATCGGGCGTCAACCTTCTTGGTGTTCCCGTTGGGAAAGTAACCCAGGTCCGGCTCCAACCTTCAAATCCGGATACGGTCGTGGTCCGGTTCGTCCTTACCAAGGACATCTTACTCCATCGCGGCGTGACAGCGTCGGTCGATAAATCATTCTTCGATGGATCGGCAGAGATAAGCCTGGCGGGAAGCAACAAGCGTGAACCAGCACTTACAGTTCAAGCGGGACAGCCATTCCCGCTTGTACCAGTGAAGACCGGCGGCCTCCTCAGCGGCGACCTCAATCCAGGCGAGATGATCGCCAAGATATCGTCAGGTGCCGATAGCATCTCAAAGAAGCTGGACCCTGCCGGTCAGCGATCCATCGAGGAACGTCTTGGCCAACTCGCGCTGCGCTCGCGGAACTGGAAAAGCGATGTCAGTCAAATCGCGGGGGAGGCCCTGCAGGAAGACAGGATCCATTCTCTAGGGAATGTAATGGCTCGGGCGGGAGACGACGCGGAGAGGCTTCGCCTGAGGCTCGAGGCATCGCGGGGCGGTCTTCACGACAGCCTCGGCCGGCCCTTGCATGATGCCGAAGGCAAAGCCCGGTCTCTGGGCCTATCCATTTCGCACGCACGGCCCCGGATCAGGCAATTGGAAGGGGATGCGCAACAAATCGCCGAAACCGCCCGCGCCGTTCGCGAACCAGTTCGACGCGTGGGCGATGCGGCCAAGAAGATTGACCGGGAAGGCGTGGGATCTCCCAAACTACCTGACTACCGTCCCACGACTGAGGAAAGGAAATAGATGATCGCGATCGACCGCTCAGGAACAGACCGACCCTCGTCTTCATGCACAGGCGCGCAATCAGCTTCTGTGAAGCACGAACTCAGGACGATAGAACGACCCTCTCAATTCTTCGCGCGTGAGTGGATGCAACGTCCTGAAGTGGCGCAAAGGCAGAGCCAAAAATGGACTAAGGGGTCTTCGCCCGGTTGAGGTTCTCCCAGTACAGCGAATCGTTGCCCGCCGTCACCGGCCAGCGGCGATAGTCCGGACCGCCGCCGATCTGGTCGACGCGGATCACCTCCGCCCCCATCTGCCCGCAATAGAGCCCGGCCGAGGGCGAGGCGACGAACGACGACGCCTCGATCACGGACAGTCCGGTCAGAAGGACGTACATTCAGTTTCCGGACACGGACGAACCAGTCCAAACCGCCAGAATTGCTGCTATGGCCGCCGCAAATGCTATGGGTTGATCAAGCATCAGGTGATGGCGTGCATCCGGTATTTCCACGATGGCGATGTCCTCGCCCCCTTGTTCTCGCACATAATCACGCGAATCGGCCGTGAATAGGGGACTTTCCCGCCCGTAGATTATGGCCTTTCGACATCTCGCATCAATGAAGCGCTCGGCGATGGCCAGCCACGAATCTCTCGAGTTCAAACTCGCGAAGACGGACGGCGAATACTTCCACGTCCATTCATCGCCGATCTTGCGTAAGGAATGAAAGGCCATGTAGTCCATCAGGAAACTTTCCCTGGCGTCCTGACGCGGTGACGTCACATATCGTCTCCGCGCAGTCGCAAAATCCGGGTATCGACTGACAGGCTTGCTGGCATCTCCCGATCCCGGCGGGCCGTGTCCCCGCTCCCATAGCGCCATCTGGGCATCTGGCCGAAGCAACATCATATCGCATGCGATCAGGCCTCCGAACAGGTCCGGCGCCAACGTGACCGCGTTGACCCCGACCCGGGCGCCGAAACTGTGCGCGACTATGATCGGCCTTTCATTTGTCGAGAACATGTCGAGGCCTTGGGCCACAGCAATCATCTCCCCAGCCCTTCCCTCGTCATCCGCATAATTACGCGACCCGCTGTCACCCATTCCCGAAAGATCGTAGGCGACAATGTCGTAATCCGCCGCAAACAGGGGGGCGATGAACGCCAGACAACGCGCATGCGCCAGAAACCCGTGGGTCATCAGGACCGGTCGCTTGCCGCGCTTACCCCAACGAAAGTAATGAACCGGGACGCCATTGACATCGACGAAGCCTTCGTGCCGCGGAACCGACAAAGCCCTTTCAAACCAGTCGGGCAGCGCCGCGCCTCCGGTCCATGTCTCGTCGATGTCGCTCAGTCCGTTCGGCATTCGGGTTTCTCCATCCATTCAGCCGCGGCGTCATACGATATGCTCGGTCGGTGTTCATTGGCAAGGCAGGCGGACGGGCATGGCGCTCGGGCCGGATAGCCGCGTCAAACGTCCGACGCGCGAATTTCCGAGCTTGCGCTCAGCTAATAGGTCCGGGGCATGCCGAGGACATGTTCGGACAGATAGGCTAGTATCAGGTTGGTCGAGACCGGAGCCACCTGGTACAGTCGGGTTTCACGCAATTTGCGTTCGATGCCGACTTCTTCCGCGAAGCCGAAGCCGCCGTGCGTCTGAAGGCAGACATTGCCCGCCTCCCATGACGCCTCCGCCGCGAGCATCTTTGCCATGTTGGCTTCCGCGGCGGGAGATTCGCCCTTGTCATAACAGACGAAGGCCTCATGGACCATCAGTTCGGCTGCCCGCATGTTAGCAAATGCCCGGGCAATCGGGAACGCCACCCCCTGATTTGCGCCGATCGCCCGTCCGAATACGACGCGCTCGCCGGCATAGGCCGCGGACTTGCGCAGAAACCACTTCGCATCCCCAATGCATTCCGCCGCAATGAGGATCCGCTCGGCGTTCATGCCCGAAAGGATGTAGCGAAAGCCCTTCCCTTCCTCGCCGACAAGGTTCGCGGCCGGGATCCTCATGTTTTCGAAGAAAACTTCGGTCGTCGAATGGTTCATCATCGTGCGGATCGGGCGGATGGTGAGTTCCCCCCGCTCCTGCGCCGCCCGCATGTCGACGATCAGGGTCGACAATCCCTCGGTCCGTCGTGCCGCTGATTCTTTGGGAGCGGTCCGAGCCAGCAACAACATGAGGTCGGAGTGTTCGGCCCGACTCGTCCAGATCTTCTGCCCGTTGATGACGAATTCGTCACCCTCGCGCCGCGCTGTCGTCTTGATCGACGTCGTGTCAGATCCGCTGTCCGGCTCGGTCACGCCGAAGGCCTGGAGGCGCAGTTCACCCGACGCGATCTGCGGCAGGAATTGCTGCTTCTGCTCCGCCGATCCGTGTCGCAGGATCGTCCCCATGATATACATCTGCGCATGGCAGGCGGCACCGTTGCAACCCTCCGACTGAATAGTTTCCAGGATCGCCGCCGCAGCGGAAAGGCCAAGGCCCGACCCGCCATAGGCTTCCGGAACGAGTACCGACAGAAATCCGGCTTGCGTCAGGGCATCGACGAAATCCTTCGGATAACTGCGGGTTTCATCGAGCTTGCGCCAGTAGTTGCTATCAAAATTCGCACAGAGCCGACGAACGGCGTCACGAATATCGCCATGACTGTCCACTTCAAAACGACTTAACTGCACTGGCTGCCACCGTTATTAATTGACCAAATCAGGGACGCTTCGCTTCAATTGCGAGGACGTCCGATCAACTGCGTTTAAATCCGAATATTGACCACGATCGGCTGGCAATAGCCCTCAAGGCCATCGTCACCGAAATCCGTGCCCACGCCGGACAGTTTGCTACCGCGGAACGGAATGGCCGGGGAAAGCTCGCCGTGAGTGTTCACCCATACGGTGCCGGCCTGAAGGCGCGCGGCAATGGCCTCGCCCCTCGCTGCATCGCCGCTCCATACCGAGGCGCCGAGACCGAACTCACTGGTATTCGCCCTGGTGATCGCGTCGTCGAGATCGTCGTAGACCAGCACCGGCAGGACCGGACCGAACTGTTCCTCGCGGACGAGACGGGCATCGTCGGGCAAACCACGAACGATTGTCGGGGCAATGAAATATCCCGCGCGATCGCTGTCCGGCATGCCGCCTGCAATCAGTTCCCCATCGCGGATGGCATCGCCGATCAATTCCTTGATCCGATCGAATTGTCGGCGGTTTTGGACGGGGCCGTATTGACAATCCGGATCCATGCCGTCGCCGACGATGGCCGCTTCGGCGTGCGCGACTAGCTCGTCGCAGATCTCGTCGCAAAGCGACCTGGGCACATACAGCCGTTTGATCGCAACACAGACCTGCCCCGAATTGGTCATCGCCTGCTCGAACAACCGGCGGCCGATGGCCTTTGGATCGGCATCGTCCAAAACGATGGCGGGATCGTTGCCGCCAAGCTCGAGGGTCAGACGCTTGAGCGTATTGGCGGCGCTGGCCATCACCTTCCTGCCGGTGACAGTCGACCCCGTGAACGAAACCTTGGCGACGCCGGAATGACCGCTCAGGACGTCTCCCAGATCATTGTCATCGACGATGATGTTGATGACCCCGGCTGGCACAACGTCCTTGACTAGTTCGCCGAGGCGAACAACCGCTAGAGGCGTCGTAGGCGCGGGCTTGACGATCACGGTGTTTCCGGTCAGCAAGGCGGGCGCGATCTTCGCAACCAGCAGCAGCAGCGGAAAATTCCACGGTCCGATCGCCGCCACAACGCCCAGCGGAACGAATCTTTCGTAGACCTTGCGCTCCGCAGATTCCTCGATGATCCTGGGCTCAAGCTGCATCTGCGACACGGCCAGCAGCGTTGCGGACGCACCGGCCACTTCACGCCTCGCCTCCGACAAGGGTTTGCCTTGCTCACACGTAATCAGTGCGGCGAGTTCCTCGGCGTTTTCCCTGATGACCCGCGCGATGACCTTAAGAACTTTGCCGCGATCTTCCCAGCTTCGCCCGGCCCACTCGGGAAAGGCTGCCGCCGCTGCGGTTACCGCAGCGTCCAGTTGCGCCCGGTTCGCGCGAGGGGCGCGACCGGCGAGTCCCCCCGTCGCCGGATTGACCACGTCGAGGGTGCCGGCGCCTCCCTCCAGTTTCCCATCAATCAGCAGCCTGAAACCCATCTTGCCTTCCGCCTTCGCCATCCCTCGAAAAGCTCCCACGCCCGAAGCTTGGGAGTGCCTACCCGCCCCCGGGACGATGACCGGCTTGATGACCGAGCCATCGCACGAAGCGCGCTCGGCGGCGTTGATCTGCTCCAGGTCAAATGTCTGGACGATGCGTTCGAGCGGTAGGTCGCCCCTGCGCCAGAGTTCGATCAGTCTCAGCAGAAAACGCTGGGGAACGGCATTCCCCTCGATCACCCGCGTTAATGTGCGGCCGTTGAGGCTCGCGGACGGGATGGCCAGATCGCCAACCCCGCCTACCTGCGCGCAAATTCCGCCCTGCCGGATCGCCTCGATCGCCTGGCACAGGACATCGTTCCGGCCCGTCGTGTCGAAGCTGAAATCCGCGCCGCCTGGCGCGGCTTCGCGCAGCACCGCAGCAAGGTTGTCATGACCTGCTAAGACTGCATGGCTGGCGCCGCAATCGCGCGCGATTGCGAGCCTTGTCTCGACCAGGTCAACCGCGACGATCACGCTGGCTCCGAGCGCTCGCGCCATCATGATCGCGGCCATGCCCACCCCACCCGCGCCGAACACGACAAGCGATTGCCCTGCTTGCAGACCGAACACGTTCTCGATGGTTCCCGCGCCCGTCTGGATGCCGCAACCCAGAGGGCACAGGACGTCCAGCGGAAGGTCCCGATCGACCACGGTCGCGTTGCGCGCCGTCGCTAGCGCGTAGTTCGCGAACGACGATTGGCCGAACCAGCGCGTGCGCACCTGTCCGCCTACGCCGTCGATCGCGGGAGAATCCTGCTGCGCCGACCCATGGATGTTGAGCGACGCGAAACTGTCGCAGAAATAAGGCCGGTCAGCGCGGCATTGCGCGCAGGCGCCGCACGAATCATAGGACAGCAGCACATGGTCACCCGGCGCGATACCCGCCACGTTTGCGCCGACTTTCTCAACGACACCAGCTCCTTCGTGGCCGGTAATGATGGGAAACATTCCGGGCGGAGACGGGGTTCGTCTTGGCACCACATCTGTATGGCAGAATCCCGCCGCCCGGATGCGGACCAGCAATTGATCGGGGGATGGATCGGGCAGATCGAGTTCCTCGATCGCATAGGATGCCTCGGCGGCGCGAAGGACCGCAGCGGAGATCTTCAACGGGTATCCTCCCTATAAATGCGCATTCCGGCCATTTCACCTATCCTTGAACTTGTAGCTGACGGGGAGATAATCGACATTGCCGAGGAACAGCGTCGACGATTCTTCCGGCGTGCCACACAAGTCCATGTCCTCGATCCGTTCCAGGAAGACCTCGAGGAAAGTCGCCAGCTCAAGCCGGGCCAGATATTGCCCAAGGCAGACGTGAGCGCCAAACCCGAACGCGATATGCTTGTTGGGTTTGCGCGCCACATCAAAGACGAAGGGGCGATCGAATACCTCTTCGTCATAACAGCCGGAAGGCAGCGCCATCAGGAGCGTCTCGCCGGCCGAAATCCGCATTCCGCGCAGTTCGTAGTCCTGTGTCGCGGTGCGCAGGAAATGCTTGACCGGCGCCATCCAGCGAATCATCTCGTCTACTGCCGTGGGAATGAGCGCGGGATCCGCCTTCAGCCGATCGAATTGCGTCCGGTCGCGCAGCAGTTGCAGCATTCCTCCGCCCAGCGACGTACTGGTCGTGTCGTGTCCGGCGACGACGATCAGGATATAATACGAAAACAGGCGCCGGTCGGTGATCGGATCTCCATCAAACGTGGCGTTTGCGATGACCGAGGCAAGATCGTTCTGCGGATTGGCCCGCCGGTCTGCCACCAGAGGCCGGAAATAGTCGCAGAACTCGTTCCACGACTTCAGCATCTTCTCGCCCTGCTTGCCCTCGGCGCTTAGAGCGGGATTCTGGGAGTTGATGAACTCCCTGGTCCGCAGATGCAATTCGTGATCCGTAGATTCATCCAGTCCGAAAACCTGGAGTATGACGCGCAGCGGATACCAGGCTGAGACGGTCTGCACGAAGTCGCAGGATGACCCCTGGTCCGCCATCCGGTCAACGTAATGGTTTGCGGCCCGTCGAAACCCGTCCTTCAGCTTCGCCACGCCGCCGGGCGTGAAATACTGGGCGCCGAGCCGGCGCATCGACTGATGCTCCGCTCCATCCATCGAGAGCATCGTGTTCATGATGAGCTTACTGCCCAACTCACATTCGAGGCGCTCCTCGACCGCGATCGGCAACAGGGTATTGCGCGGCTCGTTGATGAACAGTGCCGGCTGCCGCTGTACCTCGCAGATGTCGGCATATCTGGACACTGTCCAGAACGGGACGAACCCGTCCGGCCGAGTCATCCGGACGGGTTCGCGTTCACGCAGGTACCGAAACAGATCGTGGTACCGGTCATGCGAAGCATAGAGACTCGAATCGACGAGAAGTGAATCTACCGCCGCGCTGTCCTCAAACCTGACTGACATTTCCCAATTCTCCATGGACCCGCCAAGCGGAGGGTCAGAAATTCCAGCCCAGTTCCAGTGCAACCTGGCGCGGGCGCTCGGTGTTGCGCAGCCGGACCAGCGGGTTCGAGGGCGCCTCGGTGCCGTAGGTGCTGTAAAGCTCGTTAGTAAGGTTCTTCCCGATCAGCGCGACCCGCCATCCGCCGATGGCCGGACTGAGCGTTATGCGGGCGTCGAGCAAACCCACCGCACGCTCCCACTGACCCGGATCGGTGATGGCCGCTATATTCGTGCGACCGCGGTGGCTGTAATCGACATTCATCCTGATCTCGAAATCGGACACGTCAGCGGTGTATTGTCCACCCAGCGACCAGGACAACTTTGAAGTGAATGGCAACCGTCCACCCGAAAGGTCACGGCGGCACACGGTTCCAGCGGGTGTCGAAAGCCGCAGTTCGACAGAGCACGCGGCGCCTGGGAACCGGACGTATTTCGAATCGGTGTAGCCGAGTGTTCCGTTGAGGCGCAGACCCTCGACGACATTCCAGTTGAAATCGGCTTCGAGCCCTTCCGACCGAGCTTCGGCCGCGTTTCCGACGATATACCCCAGCGCGCCGTCGAATGCACTCACCTGAAGATCCTTCACCTCCATGCGGTAGGCGGTGAGGCCGTAGCTCAACCCGATGTCGCGGAACGTGCCCTTGACGCCCGCCTCGTAGGAAGTCGCCTTCTCGGGCTTGAAATCGACGGTGTCGCGGTTGAGGTGGTTGACTGCCCAGTCGAAACCGCCCGCCTTCGCGCCCTTGACGACCTTGGCGTAAAACATGTGGTCGTCCGTGAACTGATACTTCAAACCGGCCAGCGGCATGAAGTGGTTTTCCGAAAGCGACAGCCCCTTGAATTCGTGCGGCTGGCCATAGAACAGGTTGAAGTACGAACGGTTGCCCAACGCCGCCAGCGGCACTTCGAGGTCCGGGCGCGGCGCGTTGCCGACGATGTCGTGCGCGCGCGAATACTGCGACGCGGTCTTCTTGGTGTACAGGTACCGGGCGCCGAGGTTCAGCGTGAGCCGGTCAGTCAGCTTGAGGTTTCCATCGAAGAACGCCGCTGATGACTCGGTCTTCTGGTTAAGCCGGATGATGCGAGCGAATGCCGGCACAGGAGATCCGATCGCGGCGAAGTTGCCTTCGAACTCACCTTGCAGAAACAGGTCTTCTTTTTGGAAGAAAAGACCGGCAATGTAATCGAACTTACCAACTCTATCCGACGTCAGCCGAAGCTCTTGGCTGAACATGTTGAAATCTTCATGATGGGCGAAATTGAAGAGCGGTACCGGCGACATATCCGCTTCGGTATTCAGGAACCACTTATACCAGACATACGCGCTTGTAGCGGAAAGGGTGCCAAGATCGGTATCCAGCGAAATCGTCCCCTGCACGGTCTGGCTTTTCATCCGCATTGGATCGTAGGCATAATTGGGCTGGGGCGGACCATTGCCGAACGAGCGCTGGCGGTCGAACTTGAACTCGGTGACCGTAGGCGTGCCAGCGTTGGAAACCGGCTGAAGCGTGTTTCCGTCCTGCGCTATGCGAAAGATTTCATACTTGAGTTCCAGTTTAAGGTCCGGAGCGATCTGGTAGCGGCTCGAAATACGACCGCCCCAGTTCTCCCACTGGGGATCGAGGCGCGTCCAGCCCGGGAACTGCGTGGGTCGAAACGTGCGCAGCCAACCCTTGTCCAGCTTGTCGAAAAAGCCGGCCACGCGGATCGAGAAATCGTCGGAAACCGGGACGGTTACCCCGCCATCCAGCCTGATCTGGCGGAAGTTGAACTCGTAGCTGGCTTTGAGATCGGCCGATAGCGTGTCGCCGGGTTTCTTGGATATAGCGTTGACAGCGCCGGCGATCGCGCTGTTGCCATAAAGGGTGACCTGCGGACCTCGCAGCACCTCGGCCCGCTCAAGATCGAAATAGGGGTAGGTCTGTTGCGCGCCACGACCCGCGTAGATCCCGTCGACGAACGTGCCGACGGCCTGCTCGAACGACGGATTCGATCCAGAGCCGATGCCGCGCATGAACGAAGCGACATTGACGCCATTCGTTTGCTGGTAGTTGGGGACACGAAATGACAACTCGGCCTGGTTGACGATCTGCTTTTCGGCGATCACATCGCCGCTCAACGCCGAAATCGAGACCGGCACTTCGCGCAGGTTCTCCTCGCGTTTGCGCGCGGTGACCACGATGTCTCCGTCTGGAACTCTCTTGGATTCTTCGACATCGGCGCCCGGTTGGACGGCCTGCGCCTGGGCGATGGCTGCCCAACTCGATCCGATCGCGATGGCCAGCATCACCTTGATGCCCGAATTGATGCCTTGCATCTCTTTTCTCCCCCCTGTTGTTAAGCGGCTATTGAACAGCCCACCTAATTTTGAACAGCCCACCTAATTTTCAGGACCGCGTCCCTTCATCCCGCCTCGATAGCCGCGAGATGGCCGACCCCGGCGATCCAGCCCGGAGCGGGCGCATAATCCTGCTGCACGACGCGATAGGGCGAACAGGCATTCATCGCTGCGGCGGCCGCGATCCAGCACAGGATTTCGTTGGCCGCAGATCCGGACTTGGCGCTTACCGCAACCGGATCGAGGCAATCGAAGAAATCCCAGCGGCCCTGTGCGAGCATGTCGAGGATCATCGCATCCCAATCGGGATTGAGGGGCATGATCCGCCCGCGACCCTCGTGGACCTCGCGCCCGAATTCCCTGACCCTGGCCTCGCGAACGGCCTGGTCTTCGGCGGTTTCCGTGACCAATCCCAGCATGCGTTGTCGCGCGCCGCCCTTCGCGGTGCGGATGTCGCCGATCGGCGGGTCGTGCGAAAGGCCCCCGGACGCCGCGAAAAGCACGCGCTTGTCGAGCTTCCTGGCAAATTCGCCAACCGCCTTCCCGAGCATCCGTACCCGGCGGTAGCTTGGCAGGGGCGGCGCCGCGCAATTGATGAAGATCGGCACGACGGGATACCGGTCGATCTCGCCGAACATGCAGTCCCACATCTGGACGAAGCCGTGATCCAGGACCATCGAGTAGCTCAGCGCGATGTCGAAATCGTCGCGCCTGACGTGATCGAGCAAATCAAGCGCCGTCTGCTCGGGCACCGGCATGTTGATGCGCGGCAAATTCCAGTCCCCTGCTGAACGCGCGGCGGCGCCGAGGCAGAAGCTGGGCATGAGCGAGTAGCTGAAGCCGTTGAAGTGATCGGGACCGAACTCGATAATCAGATCGGGTTCGAACTCAGAAACGAACCTGGCCATCCGCTCGAAAGAGCTTCGCGCCGATGCGCATGTTTCCGCACTGGCCAGTTCCCCGTCGAACATCACCGGCGTGTGCGAAGCGCATGCGAGGGCGAACGACACTTTATATTTCCCGCTCATAGCCCGAGACTGTCCTCCATGAATGATGCGGATGCGCCGTGCAGCTGCCGTTCCCGCCGATTGCCGGTACCGAACCCAACCGCCGCATCTCTCCGCGGACCTGCGCGGGCGGAGCGGGAAGCCTGATGGTTCCAGCCGGAGTCTCGACGGCAATCCGGCGCAGGTGCGGATGGTTCGAGAGCGCATTGATGTCGTTTGCGCAGGCGAATGCGGTTTCGGCAGCCGTGAGTCTTGCGCTGACGTCCGCGAACGAGCGCGACGCAATGGCGGAGGCGACCATCGCATCGGTCAGTTCCCTGTTCCTGACCCGCTCCACATTGGTCGCGAACCGCGGATCCGCGGCCAGGCTTTTGTCACCCAGCAGATGCTCGCACAGCTTCGCCCAGTCGCGGTCATGCTGCACCGACAGGAGCAGCGGTATTACGTCGGAGGTCACGAAGAGCCCGTAGGGGGCAATCGATGGATGCATCAGGCCGATGCGGCCCGGGGCTCGTCCCGCTTCTGTCTGGAGCAGAGGCACAGTCAGCCATTCCGCGATGACGTCGAACATCGAAATCTCGATCAGGGCGCCGGCGTTCGTCCGGCTCCGCACGAGCAGGGCTTCCAGGATCGCCGCGTGCGCCGCTGCTCCAGTTGCGATATCGACCACGGAAATTCCCACCCTGCCGGGCGATTCCGGACCGCCGGTCACCGAACAGAGACCCGATTCGGCCTGCACGAGCAGATCGAACGCCTTGCGCTGTGCCAATGGGCCGCTGCGACCGTAGCCGGTGATCGAACAGACGATCAGCGCCGGATCGCGCTCGCACAACTCGCCTGGATCAAGACCAAGCCGCTCGATCGCGCCCGGCCGGAGATTCTGGACGACGATGTCGGCCTCGGCTATGAGATCGCGCAACCTCGAAACCGCCGCCTCGTCGGACAGATCGAGCACGACCGATTCTTTTCCGCGGTTCAACCAGACGAAATAGCTGCTTTGCCCGAGCGCGACATCATCATAGCCGCGGGCGAAATCGCCCGAGGGTCGTTCGATCTTGATCACTCTGGCGCCGGCATCGGCTAGGCGAGCAGTGCAATAGGGCGCGGCGACCGCCTGCTCGATCGCGACAACCGTCAAGCCTTCAAGCGGGAGCGGTCGGACGGTCAACTGGCACCTCTCTGAAAGCATTATCCGGTTTTTTTGCGCCGGACTGTCCGGATGGACTAATTCAAAGCCCGCCGGTTCGCCAGAAGTCATTCGCGAAGCGTGATTTCGCGAACCGCGAAGGTTCTTGGTAATTGCTCACGGGGTTGGCAAAAAAGTGTTGCGCGGAGGTCGATTGGCTGATTCACCCTACGGATTTCACCACCGCCGCTTCATGTGCTGACCGAAGCCGAGAAGAACGAGTTGCTGCTCGCGCA
>NZ_JABBGL010000028.1:0-45026 GCF_012927365.1 Sphingobium sp. TB-6
ACATCCATCGCCAGATCGTGCAGCTTGAGGATGTCATTGCGGATTTCCGGGGGATTGTGGTGCTCCCGATCGTTCAGATGGCCACGCATTTTATCGAGTTCGTCGACCGCGTGAATGAGCGACAGTGTGTCCAATCCGTCCTGGAGCGCTTCCAGTTCTTTGTCGGTGATCTCCGCCATCTCAGGCCTCCAACGCCTTGAGCGCGTGACTCCGGAGCGCGCCGTCTGGACCGATATAACGATATAGAGTCGCGCGGCTGATATCGAGCTCTCGGCATAGCTGCGCCACGTGGGTGTCCCGATTGGCCATGGCGGACTGCGCGAGACGGATCTGGTTCTTGGTCAGCTCGAATTTGCGCCCGCCATGGCGACCTCGCGCCCGGGCAGCGGCGAGGCCGGCCATGGTGCGCTCGCGGATCAGATCTCCTTCGAATTCCGCGAGAGCGGCGAAGATGCCGAAGATCAGTTTCCCGCTCGCGGTCGTGGTGTCGATATTCGCACCCTGGCCGGTCAACACACACAACCCAATATTGCGGTCAGAGAGACCGCGGACCGTGTTGACCAAGTGCTTGAGGTCCCGTCCGAGGCGATCGAGCTTCCATATATATAATGCGTCGCCCTCGCGGAGCGCTTTCAGGCAGGCCTCCAGCCCAGGGCGATCATCGCGCTTACCCGAGGCTTCGTCTTGATAGAGGTGTTCCTGCGCCACGCCAGCGGCGGTCAGAGCGTCGATCTGCAAATCCAGCGTCTGTGAGCCGTCGGCCTTGGATATGCGGGCGTAGCCCAGGTTCATGATAGTCTCACAAACGAACGTATGCGCGACTTTGAGGAACAGCCCTCAAGCGGCATTCGAGCGTGTATCATATCCCGTATCGGAAATAAAGTTTAGCAAAGGGGTGTCGTTCCAAGAAAACGAGACACCTAATGCCCGAATGCAAATCCTCACTGTCGCCGAACAGCATGTGTTCGGCACGCCGCCCATTTTCAACGCCGCCCAGCGAAAGGCGGTCTTTGATCTGCCCCGCGCCCTCCAGAAGGAAGCCGAAAAACTGCGCGATCCGATCCATCGAATCGGCTTCTGGGTGAACGCTGGGTATTTGGGGCTCCGTGGGAATTTCTTCAGCCGTGTACGCTAAGCGATTTGGCGGCGGCAGAGGGTAACGACAAACAGGTGATTGTCGTGCTTGGCGTGTGACCAATGGTCTAGAATATCCCGCGCGACAATCCCTGTCGGATCGCTACGGTGTGCGTCAATGTCCGATTCGGGGTTTGTCGCACATGCTGGTCGGTTACATGCGGGTGTCGACCAATGATGAGCGCCAATCGGTCGACCTGCAGCGTGACGCCCTGCTCGGCGCAGGGGTCGACGAGCGGCACCTGCATCACGATCGCGCCTCGGGGGCGCGAGATGACCGGCCCGGCCTCAAGGCATGCATGGCCGACCTGCGCGAGGGCGATGTCCTTGTCGTTTGGAAGCTCGATCGGCTCGGCCGGTCGCTGCCGCACCTGATCCGGATCGTCGAGGAGCTGAAACAGCGCGGGGTCGCCTTCCGATCGTTGACCGAGGCGATCGACACGACGAGTGTGCATGGCAGCTTCCTGTTCAACCTTTTCGGCACGCTCGCCGAATATGAGCGGGCGCTGATCACCGAGCGCGTCAACGCCGGGCTCGCGGCGGCGCGTCGACGTGGCCGCAAGGGCGGCAGGCCGCCCACGATCGATGCGGAGAAGATCGACCAGATTTTGGCGGCGTTGGAGGGCGGTGCCAGCAAGGCCTCGGTGTGCCGCAGCTTCAAGGTGCCGCGCTCGACATTGATCGACATGCTGAAGCGGACCGGATGGGCTGGGGCCGGGACGGCCGACAAGCCCGCAATCACCGGCTGAAGGAGCGGATCGCGGGCATGGCCTTCCTGGACGCTCAGGCGCGAGCGGTCCTGTTCGAGCCTCCCGACACCCACGAAGAGGCGCTGGCGCGCTATGCGCTCACGCCGGAGGACGTCGCCTTCGCCAGGCGTCGTCGCCGATCGCACAACCGGCTAGGCTTTGCGGTGCAGCTGGCGCTGGTGCGCGATCTCGGGCGGCCGTTGCGCCCGGGCGAGACGATCCCGGCTGCCGTCCTGGATACGGTCGCCGACCAGATCGGCATCGATCCGGTCGTGTTCGAGCTTTACGCCCGGCGTGACGAGACCCGCCGCGAGCATCTGGCCGAGATCGTGGCCCAACTGGACCTGCGCACGATGCGCGAGCGGGATTACCGATTGTGCATCCGCGCGGCGACGACAGGTGCTGTCGCCACGGAAAAGGGTGAACCGATCGTACTCGCCGTGATCGACGCGCTGAAGGCCGCGCGCATCGTCGTCCCGGGCGCGGGCCCCACCCAGGGCCTCGAACACAGTTTGCATGGAACCTCCCGTCGATCGGTCGGCCCGGCTGCTGGCGGCAATCCCTCATGGACATAGCCCTCCCGTTCTCGAAAACAGCGTTTTCGAGTTGACTTCACGTCCGATCTGCGGGAGGCTTGTTCTTGCGACAGAACGCGGGTTGCCTCCCGCAAATCAGACTTTCCGAGAGCCCGGCCGCCAAGCCGGGCTTTCGTCGTTTTGGCCCTAGCGGTGCCACCCGCTATGATCGCCACGGCGAATCGGCGAACGAGTCCGCCGACACCAAAGCCTGTCAGATTCCGATAGCGTTGGGAAGTGCGCTCTATAACGCTGGTGCAATAGGCCAATTGTGCACGTGTTCACACATTCACACATTCACACGTGAACTTGTTCACTTCTCGATGGGCTGATTGTACTTCTGGAGAATGTCGAGAACGGCCTCGGTTAACATCGCCTCAATCGTGCTATCTTCCTTGACGGCGAGGATCGCAAACGCTCGGGCAATCGCCGGATCGAAACGGCCAGCGATCGACTTCTTGCCAATGCGATTGCGCTGGCGACGCGGGGCTTCGATCGGCAGCATCGGTTCGTCGGCCTCCGTTGCCGTCCCGGCCGGTTTCCTGGCGTTTGTCGATCGTGCCACCCCCAAGCTCCTAATCTTTGTGTTCACACACTCACACGTTCACATATCCACACGTGGACAACTATCGCTCGCCGAACGGATGCTTGCCATGCTGGCGCATGAGTAAGTCGATGGCTTCGCCAAGGAGAGCCTGCAACGTCGTTCCCTGCTCGGCCGCCAGCATATTCAGACCGCGACTGACCTCCGGGCTGAAATAGGCGCTCACTGCCTTTTTGCCTTGCCGGGTCGCGGCGCGCGAGGCGGGCATTGCCGCTGCCGCGTCGGGACTTTCGCCGATCGCGCCCGCCTTCTCCGCCCGTTGCTGCTTCATCGCGCCAAACTTACTCATGCCGCGCCCCGCTTTTTGTTCACTCGTGAACGTGTGGACACGTTCACCTGTTTGCTTGTCCACGCCCATAGCGCGGCGACCTCCTCGGCCGCTTTGCCTGCGGGTTCTAGTTCGATCGCGGTTTTCCCCTGCGCCGTGCTGTGATGGTAGATCGCCCGCTGGGTGAGCATGACGGGAGCGACGTCCACGCCCATGCCGGCGACGCCATCACCGCCCTCGATCAGCTCGCGCGCATCCCGGTAGGTCGTCGGCGCGCGCTGGGGGCCGCCCATGAACAGCACGAACGCGGGCTTACCGGCCGCCTGCACCAGCTCGGCCGTCATCTCGACGGCCTTGAGGTCGAAGGCTTGCGGACGACAGGGAATCAGCACCAGGTCCGCCACCTTGCAGGCTTCCCGCGCCATGATGTCGGCATGGGGCGGGGTGTCGATCACCACCAGATCGGCACCGAGTTCGGCCGCTTGCTGGAGCTTGCGGGGCAAGAGGGAAGGGGAGGCGCAATCGACCACCTCAAGGTCCGACGATCCGCGCCACTCGCTCCAGTGGCTCGCCGTCGCCTGCGGGTCGGTGTCGAGGATCAACGCGGTAAGCCCCGCGCCAGCGCCGGCCGCGGCTAGGTGGATCGCCAGAGTAGTCTTACCCGCGCCGCCCTTCTGGCTGATGACGGTGATGACCTTCATGCGAACCCCTGAACACGTGAACGTGTGGACTTGTGAACACGTTCACGTGTGGACGCTTCATGCGTCCAGGTCAAGGCGACGATCGCCGTGCGGATCCTCGCCCCCGCCAGCCGATCGGAACCCGGCAGGGCCAAGACCGCTCGCGGGCTTGGGGAGCGGAGCGACTGAGAGCTGCGGTGCCGCGTAGCGGCAGGTGCCAATCGTTTCAGGCCGGGTGAAGGTGAAACCCTGCTTGCCCGCCGGGCTTGCGCGGCAGCACGGAAACGGACACCTGCACGTCGCGATTGAGCCGATCGAGGATCGTCATCAACCGGTCGATGGTGAAGCCTTTGAGCTTGGCCTGACGGATGCGCGAAAAGTCAGCGGCGGCGACACCGGTGATCTTCTCGGCCGCACGAACGGTCAGATTGTCGGTCGCGAGCGTCTTGCTGATTTCAGCCGCTAGGATTGCGCGGAGCTGGCGCTGTTCGGGTTCCTTCATGCCAAGGTCGGCATAGACGTTGCCGGTGCCTCGGATCAGCTCGAAGTCATCGTCGTCGGTCATTGCAGCACCTCCTTCAAACGCTTGATGCGCTCTCGCACCAGGTCGATTTCCTGCTTCGGGGTGGCGATCCCGCTCTTGGACTTCTTCTGGAAGGCGTGAACCACCCAAATGTCGTCGTCGAGCTGGAGCGCGTAGATCACCCGGAAGGCGTCTCCCCGTTCCTTGATCGCCAGTTCCCATATTCCCGAACCCAACCCGGTCATGGGCTTGGCGATTTCCGGCGTGTCGCCCTCGGCGATAGCCGTGAGGGCGTCGGTCGCTTGGTCCTGCGCGTCCTCGGGAAAGCGGCCGAACTCTCTGAGCGCGCCCTTGATCCACGAAATGTTACGCAGGGCTTTTCGATGCATTGGCGCAAATGTAGTTGTTTTTCACAACACGGTCAAGGGACGGGTGCAATGATCCGGCGGCAATCGGCCGGGCCGAAGGCCAGGCCCCAAGGGTTAGGTGGGTGGGACAGACACGCGGGCCGCCGGAACGGCAGCCTTCATCAAGCCGGGCAGGGCAGGGGGCTATGCTCCCGCCGATCGCGCCCGATGCTGGCGCAATACGCGCTGCACGGTCGATCGCGACACGCGGAACAGGTTGGCGAGCTGGGCGGGGGAGCCTTGGCCGGACTCCGCCTTAGCGATGATCTCGGCACGCTGCTGGCCGGTAAGGCTCGGCCGGCGTCCAAGGTGCTGGCCGGCTTTGCGGGCGTGCGCCAGCCCGTTCATGGTGCGCTCGCGGATCATGGCGCGCTCGAACTCAGCGAACGCGCCTAGCATCTGCGTCATCAATCGACCGGGGGCGGTCGTGGTATCGATCGCCTCCGTCACCGATCGGAACCCTGCGCCTGCGGCGGTGATCGCCTCAAGGGTGAACAGTAGATCGCGAAGCGAGCGCGATAGCCGGTCGAGCTTCCACACCACGAACACGTCGCCGGCCTTCAACGCGCCGATCGCACGCTCCAGCTCGGGACGGTCAGCTCGGCCGCCCGATGCCTCCTCCTGGTAGATGGGATCACACCCCGCATCGCGGAGCGCGCGAAGCTGCGGGTCTATGTCCTGGGAGTCACCTCGGGACACGCGGGCATAGCCGATTTCCATGCTGTCATTCTGGCACGGGGTTTTGACACCTGCAAACCCTTGAAAAAGCTGGGGCAGGGTGTTGGTGTCAAAACCGACCGGTTGTGACACCCAGTCGCTTCTCGAAAACCGCTCCCGAGAATGCTCGCCCCGTCTCGCCGGCTGCTCCCAAATCGGGAGAACTGCGGCACTCCCCGCAGCGGAGGTTGCCTTACGCGACAACATAAGAGCTGCTGTCTGCACACGCGTACCCATTGCTCGCTCACGGACACGACAGGGTCCTACCTGTGTGACGACAGTTATGTTGGCCGCCTGACGACAAACGAGATGGCCGGATCGTGATACATTTGTGTCAGCTTTGCCCCCTGCGATCGCAGGGGGCAAAGCTGATGCCAGGTGAGTGGATCACGGACCGCCAGTACAGGCGGTATATGGAACGTAAACAGCAGGGTGACACGCAGGTGCTGGCGGCGAGCCGGGCCGGGATTAGTGAACGCAGCGCGCGCCGGATCAGCGCGGCAGCATCATTACCAAGCCAGTGTCGCAAAGCGCGTGGACGGACGCGGCCAGACCCGCTTGCCGATGTGTGGGACGGAGAGAGCAAGAGAGGACTGCTGGATGTGTGGACAGAATCAAACCGCACAGGATAGCGACGGCGTCGCGGACAATTCTGATCCCGACGCCTGGTTCATCCTGTGGATCCTCACAGCGGCGATGGTCATCAGTTATGCGGATCGTCAAGCGCTCGCGATCCTCGTTCAACCCATTAAGACCGATCTCGCCATTTCGGACACGGCAATGGGGATAGCCACGGGCTTCGCCTTTTCAGCATTTTACGCAACGTTTGGGTTGGTGATCGCTCGGATGTCGGACCTGTACGGCGGGCGAAAGGTGATCATAGGCTCTCTGCTAATCTGGAGCGTGATGACCGCTTTGTCCGGCGCGGCCCAAAACTTCTTTCATCTGATCGCTGCTCGATTTGGAGTGGGTGCCGGCGAAGCTGGGGTCGCACCGGCATCTCACGCCATCCTCGCGCGGCTATTTCCGCCCGCGCGGCGCAGCCTGCCGCTTGCAATCGTCAGCGCCGGCGGACCAGTGGGAATTATTCTTTCTTTGCTTCTCTGCACAACGATCGAGCAGCGTGTCGGCTGGCGCCTCACCTTTGTGCTCATGGGCGTGCCGGGAGTCTTGCTTGCCCTGGTTTTTCTGATCGTGCCGCGTCTGAAGCAAAGTAAAGTGCTCAAGCCGCCTCAGGATCACATACCTGCGGAACAGGCCCGAGTGCTACAGATGCTCGTTTTGAGCCCAGCATTCTTGAGCGTCAGCTTCACTCTGGCAGGATTGGTATACCTTTCTTTCGGCCAGGGCCAATGGCTCCCAGCCTATCTTGAGCGAAGCTTCCACCTTTCGCGATCCAACATCGGCGTAGGCCTTGCCCTTACGCAGGGCCTTGGGATGATCTTCGGGATCGTTCTCGGAGGCGCGGTAAGCGATTGGGCCTCCGAACGAGCTCCCTTGATGCGGGCGCTCCTAATCGTTGGCGCGCTTGTTTTAGCCGGGCCACTCACGATCTCGATCTTTCTGGTAAAGTCCTCTTGGGCAGTTTTTACGCTAATTGGCATCGCGACCGTCTTTACGGCGTTACCAACAGGCGCTTTGTGGGCTTCTGTTCAGGACAGGCTAACCGACTCCGCGCGCGCGACCGGAGCAGCATGCGCAACTCTTATTGGATTTATAGTCGGACTTGGATTTGGACCTTTCGCTATAGGGGCGGTCAGCGATGCACTGACCGTAAACTACGGGAGCGAGTCTCTACGCTATGCTCTTCTTATATCGACATCTGCTGCAGTCCTTCTTCTTCTACCACCAATGGCCGGTGTGGTGTACTTTGCAAGGAATCAAGTTATCGATGTTTAGAACGGATTCCTTTCAGTCTGGGTTATATCCGCACGAGCTGAAGTAGTTGGCGCATTCCTGCGGCTCGAAGAGGTCGACCAGTTTGCCGATGAGCGACAACAGCCCGGACACGGTGCGCTCGCCTGCCTTGTGGAGATGGCCTTGAGGCGAGCAAAGGCCTTTTCGATCGGGTTGAAGTCGGGGTTCCGCTGACAGGATGCGCTCGGAGAGCGCCTTCTCCAGCTCGTCGAGCAGACCGTAGCGGACTTCTGCCGGTGGCGGTTGGCTGACTTGACAGAGCTCGGCGGCTTGTTCATTCAAATCCGAAATCGAATAACCTCCTGCAACGATCGGAGGTTAGTTGGGGAGAGGCATCATGAAGAATGCGCACGTTTCCGTAAGCATTGCGCTGCTCCTTGCCGGATCGGCGATGCCTGCTCTGGCTCAGGACATCGGAGCGGCCCCACCCGAGGAAAGTCAGCCCAGCGCCGGTATCGAGGACATCGTCGTCACCGCCACCCGTCGCGAGGAGCGTTTGCAGGAAATTCCGGTGACCGTCACCGCGCTCACCAGCGGCGCGATCGCTAGCGCTGGTGTTATCGACTTACGCAGCCTGACAACGCTGGTGCCCGGTTTCTCGGGCAACCGCACCACGTCAGTCATCCTGCCCGTCATCCGCGGCGTCGGCTCGGGCGGCGTCTCGGTCGGCGATGAGCCGAACGTTGCCACCTACATCGACGGGATCTACCAGCCGGACGCCTTTTCGAACTCGACCGAGCTCGTGGAGATCGAGCGCGTGGAAGTGTTGCGCGGCCCGCAGGGCACCGTCTTCGGCCGCAATGCCACCGGCGGCCTGATCAATGTCATCACGCCGGAACCTAGTTTCTCCACGCGCGGCCGCATCGCGGCGCGCTACGGCCGGCTGCGCAACGACTCGAGCGACTACGACGTGCGCGGCTATTTCACCACCGGCCTCACTGAAACGATCGCGTTCGACTTCGCTGGCCTCTACCGCGAGACCGATCCCTATATCGAGGATCTCGCGCTGGGCGAGGATCTCGGCTGGATCCGCGTCTTCGACGCGCGCAGCAAGCTGCTGTTCCAGCCGAGCGACACGGTCCAGTTCATCTTGACGGGCGGCTACACCAACCAGAAGAGCAACATCAATGGGTCGCAGCCGATCAACGACAATACGATCGGCAAGTCGCTGCCCGGTGTGCTTCTGCCACAGGAAGCTTGGCAGTCATCTTCGAGCCTGGAGCCGCGGATCGACTACGAAAAGGTGAGCTTGTCCCTGCGCGGCCGGATCGAACTCGATGCCTTCAACATCGAGACGGCAACCGGCTATATGCACAATTCCGGCGTGCAGTTCATCGATTCCGACGCCACCAACCTCGACTTGGGGCAGATCAACCTGCCGAGCATCAAGGCAGAGGCGATCAGCCAGGAGGTCCGGCTGTTGTCGACGGGCAGTGGGCCACTCAACTGGCTGGTCGGCATCTATGCCTTCCAAATGAAAGGCAGTTTCGACGCCGACTTCGCCGTTCCCAACCCGGCCGGGCCGACTACGCTGCCGCTGATCCACACCTACCTCTTGCCGAAGACCAAAACCACCTCCTTCGCCGGTTTCGCGGAAGGTACATATGCGCTGACCGACGCGCTGTTCCTGACCCTCGGCGGCCGCTACACCACCGAGAAGCGCGAGTTCATTCAGATCGTAAACGGCGCTGTCGTGCCGCCGGGCTGGGTAGACAAGCGCTTCAACCGCGCAACCTACCGGGCCGCGCTGCGCTATCAGTTCACCGAGGACGCGAACCTTTATGCAAGCTACGGCACCGGCTTCAAGAGCGGGGTGTACAATCTGCTTTCGCCCACGAACGTGCCGGTTAACCCAGAGAAGATCAAGGCCTGGGAGGCCGGCCTGAAGGCAGACCCCTTCCGTTGGCTACGCACCAACTTCTCTGTTTTCCACTATGACTATAGCGACCTGCAGGTGCAGGCGCGCAACGCCGCCGGCAGCGGCTTCGTCCTCCTTAACGCCGCAAGTTCGGAGATTTACGGCGGCGAAGCGGAAGTGACGATCGTCCCCGGCGACGGGCTGAACATCCGTAGCGCCATTTCCTATCTGCACGGCAAATATACGGATTTCCCGGGCGCACAGGACTTCATCCCGCTCGCGCGGGGCGGCAATATGCCTGCGGTGACCGACGCCTCCGGCAACCAAGTTATCAGGTCGCCGCGCTTCACCGCCATGATGGGCATCGACTGGCGCACCCCGCTGGCCGGCGGCGAGTTCGGGGTGTCCGCCAATTTCTTCCACAGCAGTCGCGTCTTTTATGACGCGCCTAACCGCTTCTCGCAGGATCCCTACGAGATGGTGAGCGGCGAGATCAGCTGGACCCCCGGCACCGAGGGTCTTCGCTTGAGTCTATGGGTAACCAACCTCACAAATGCGAAGGTCGCGCAGCAGGTCCGCCCGAGCCCACTCGGCACCGATGCCCTCTACGAGAAGCCGCGGGTCATCGGCGTCGGCGCGCAATACAAGTTCTGAGTTCGACTTTCCGCATTTTGTTGGCCGATGAGTCGATCTCGACGCTGGTGTTCGCGGGAGAACTTGCCGAACTCCCCACGCGTCATATTGCGTGAATCGGGGTGGGGGATGTCAAGGGTTAGCGATGCGAGCTACCCACCTAGACAAGGTCAAACGGACCATTTGGGGCCGGTTACCTGATCTCGATGTTGCGGCTTCCAGCGAGGTTGACGTGAAGCATTTCGATGACCTCTGGAACGACGCGCCAGGATTCTGAGAGGATTTGTGAGGCCTGTGCATTGATCGCGGCTATGCGCTCGTCTTCACTGATCATGGTGGTACAGTGGGCAAGGATCGCGGTCATAGCGATTCCGATCTCGTGATGGCTTATAAAGGGCTTCCAGTCGTCAATGCTCAGGCGCATGCCAAGGTAAAATCCGTTGGCGAAGTCTTCGAGCAGCACCTCTTCATCATCTGTGCGCATGAAGACGGGTGCATAGCGTTTTGGCCCACCTGACAGCGTCGCACCGATCTGACTGTATCGGTGGAAGATCGTGTTTCGGACAGCGCTCTGGATGCTGCCATCGGGCGCATCGGCGATCTCACGACCAACTATGGGCAAGAGCCATTGCTCAGGAGGTATAAACTGTGGCGAGACGACAAGCGCGGCCAGGTAACCGTCGATCATTGAGACATTGGCAGCCTGCGGGTCGAGATTGGAAAGCCAGTCTTCCAGCTTCTCGCGCGTGAGGATCCGCGCTGTCCCCGGCTTGGCGGACCGCTTGAACCGGCTGCTACTCATGCTGCCAGTTGCACCTTAGGCTGATCAGCAAGCCTCCAGTTCCAGGCGAGAAGCTGATCGAGTTCGTTATTTTTAACTTCGCCCGATACGATGCGCGTCAGCACATCATTGAGCCAAGTGAAGGGATCGTGTCCGTTGAGCTTGGCAGTCTGAAGCAGCGAGGCGAGGACGGCCCAGCTGTGCGCGCCGCCATCATTGCCGGCGAACAGACTGTTCCGTCGACTGATGCCAATGGGTCGCATTTGCCGCTCGATCATATTGTTATCCACCTCGATCCGGCCATCGTCGAGGAACAAGGTAAGGCCACGCCAATGCCCTTGAGCGTAGCCGATATGCTCGGCAAGCTTCGAAGTGCTCGACACGCGTTCTCCCGTGTCGTCGAGCAGCCGCTTAAGATCTTCCATGATCGGCCTGGATTGCGCGGCCCGGACTGACAGCCGGTGTTCGGCGCTGGCACCGCGGATCTCTGCCTCGGTTTTATAGACGCGGCCAAGCATGCTGATAATCTGCGCAGTGATCGGCGATTGCGTGCTTTTATGCAGATCCACAAAGCGCCGCCGCAGATGCGCAAGGCAGAAAGCCAGCCTTATCTTCCCGGCTTGGCGGCCCGGATCCTCAAGAGCCTTGTAAGCGGTGTACCCATCGACCTGCAGCACGCCTGTATAACAGCCCAGTTGCTCAGCGATGGCGCGATGACTGCGGGATCGGGCATGCACATAACAGACCGCTGGCGGTGCTGGCCCATTCCAGGGGCGATCGTCTGATCCATGGGCCCAGAACTGATCGATTCTGACCTGACCCCGCCCCGGATCAATGACCGGCATGCGGGTCTCGTCGACATGGATCCTGGCTTGACTATGGATGAAGCGCAGTTGTCGATCGTAAAGACCCTCGAGCCACCAGGCCGCAGACTTGACCCATCGCACCGGTGTCGAACGATCGAGCACGAGGCCATGGCCTGCCAGCATCTGGGTTTGACGGTAGATCGGCAGATACCAAGCGAAGCGCTGGGTTACGATCCAGGCGATGAACGATATCGTCGCCATGCCGCCTTCGATCATCCGCCGTGGCGCGGGTGCCTGGATGATTGTGCCTTCGCACGCACGACAGGCATATTTCGGGCGAACCGTCTCGATAACACGCAATATAGCGGGCACGATGTCGATGGCTTCGCTGACATCCTCGCCGATCCGATGCATGGTGCCTTGGCAGCAAGCACATTGCGTGCTTTCCGGCTCGATAATATGGACAACACGGGGAAGATGCTTCGGCAAGGCGCCGATATTGCGTTTGGGCCGGGATCTGGACGAAGACGCGCCATCGTCATTGGCTGCCAGTGGTGCGGCAAGTTCGCTCAGATCTCCCAGATCGAGGCGCGCCTGCTCGGCAAGAACGAGGCTGGCTTTTTCTGAACGTGGGCCAAAGAGCATCGCTTTGTAGGTGCCCAACAGGCTGTTGGCGGCAGCGAGCTCAGCCTCCAGTTCGGCGACTTTCTGCCGTAGCGCATCGAGCGCTCTGCCAGGATTTTCCGGTGGCTCACTCACCCACTATTCATAACGCGCAACGGCTCAAAAGCCCAGCAAAATCCCCATTTCCTAGCCTGCCATCGTCGGTTTTCTCACAGGGTTTTCCTCCAGCCTGCGCCAGTCCATGCCGCCTAAAAGCAGTGTCATTTGTGCGTGACTGAGCTTTATCACGCCGCCTTCGACAGGCGGCCAGACGAACTTGCCGGCCTCAAGCCATTTGGTAGCCAGTATCATCCCCGATCCGTCAAAATGGATAAGCTTGAGCCGGTCCATCCGCTTGGACCGGAACACGAAGACGTCGCCGCAATAGGGATCTTTCTTCAGCGCATGGGCGACCAACGCCGCCAGCTTGTTTATGCCTGCCCGGAAGTCGATAGGGCCTGTCACCAACACGACCTTAAGGTCACTTCGATCGCCGATCACTTAAGTCGCAGTGCGTCGAACACGGCTCGTAATAGGGCACCATCGACGGCACCGCGCACATGGACGCGAGCGCCGCCGATCTCCACTTCCAGTGCCGAGCTGGTCGATGCCGAACCGTCCTCCATCGTCAGCGGAATGAACGAGATCGGCTCCATGCCACCACGATCGCGCACCATTCGTCGCCAATAATGCAAAAGCCCAAGGCTCACGCCATGGCGCCGTGCGACCGCCGAGATATTCGCGCCAGGCTCAAAACTTTCCGCCGTGATCTTCGCCTTCTCCTTGGGATCCCATCGGCGTGGGCCTCGCGGCGCGCCAAGAACATTGGCACTGTGCGAGCTCGGACCCCCACTATGCGGCGCATAGGTCAAATCGACACTCGCACTGTGCGCCGCATGGTTCAAATCTCCTGCAGCACTATCCCTCTCGCCGTCCAATGCCACAATCCACCTCGCCGATTACACACCGCCGCGGTCTCAGATTTTTATTGCCACTCGTCTATGTGGGATGCTCGCATCGCTAACTGTCAAGGCGCGCTGCCGCCGCTTTCAAAAGCGATAAGCCGCACCAAGGCCCACCTGGCGAGGACGCTCGAAGATTGCGTCGGTGCCGAGTGCGCCTGGACGTAGCGTCTGAACATAAGCCTCATTGGTGATATTTTTCGCCCAAATCGAAAAGCGCCAGGCCTCGTTAGGTGATGTCCATGACATTTCGCCGCTCAAGGTCGTATAGGGCTTTTGTGACGCGAGATTGAGGAAGTCGTAATAGACCCGCGCACTGTGGAAGAGGTTGCCAACGATTTGAAGCCTTCCGCTCCCGACGTCGCGGCCCCAATCAAACCCAAGGTTGATGGTATGGCGCGGAGCGCGAATCATATGGTTGCCAGAAGCGTCCGAAGGTACCACCTGATTGCCCCCGGTAGGCCGTGGGACGAAACCCTGCGCGGCGGGGAAGCTGGTATATTCGGCGTGCGTGTAGACTAGTGCGCCGCGCAGGTTGAGATCCTTGGTCACTGCCGCGGTGACTTCCAATTCGCCGCCGTAGATCTCTGCGTTCGCAGCATTCTGCAAGATGTAGCTAACGCCCGCAGCGTCACGAGCCTGCACCTGTAGATCGTTATATTTATACCGGTAGATCGAGAGGTTGGTACGCAGCCAAGACAGTGGGTCGGCTTTCAGGCCGATTTCGGCCGCCTTGATAGTCTCGGGTCTCGTCGCGGTGCCTAGAACGCCCAGCTCATTAAAGACGCCACTCTTGAAGCCCGTTCCGTAGCTCGCATAGACATTCGCGCTGTCTGCAAAATTATATCGTAGCGCGACGCGATATGTCCATTTGTTGAATGAAGCTTTCGCTCTACCGAACGGCAGGGGAACCAAGTTTCGTAGTGTCGTAAATCTTCGCGTTTCTTCCGTATAACGCACACCAGCTGTCAGAAAAAGCGAGTCTATGACCTCGTATGTGCCTTCTCCAAAAGCTGCGTAAGATTTTACCTTGGAACTCGGATCGAGCCGCGTGACGGTAACTGGTTGCCCGGGACCGGCAGAGTTCTGAAGTTGGATATTCTCGAATCCGGCGTCGAGTTTGAAGAAATAAAGACCGGCAATCCATTTAAACCGACCGCGGCCGGTCGAGAGGAGCCGTACTTCCTGACTGAAGGATTTGCCGGACGTGTCAAATGGAATTTGACCTAACAGGATGTTCGATGCGTCGGAATCAGTAAATTGTTTGCCGTTGTTGTCAATGTAGCCAGTAGTGGTCTGGAGGCTGACAGATCCTAGGTCAAACGCGGTGTGCAGGTTGATTGTCACCTGCTCGTAGTTGGATATGGGCACTTCTGTCAGCGACGCCTCCCACGGGCCCTTCGGCAAGATGACGCCCGGAATAGTCGCGGCCGCAGTGTTGCTTCCATAAGGCCGAACCGTGTTCACGCTGCTCTCATGATCGACATAATTGGCCATCAGGATGATGCGTGCGGTCTCGCTAGGCTCGAACAGCAGCTTGCTACGCACATTGAACATCCGCGAATCGCCCAATCCGCCCCCGCGGACGAGATCAGTGATGAAGCCGCCATTATCACGGTAGAGGCCAGCAAAATCCATTGCTATCTTGTCGTTGAGGCCGCCGGTCACGTAGGTCCGTAGGTCAATTTCATTGGCATCGTTGCGCATGCGACCGAAGCGCGCCTCGACGCGACCTTTCGTCGTAAAGCTTGGATCGGGCGTAATGACGTTTACAAGGCCGCCTGTCGCGTTCCGGCCAAACACTGTCCCCTGCGGACCACGCAAAACCTCGATACGCTCGATTTCAACAAGATCAAGCGAGCTGGTGAAGGAGAACGGATGATAAACGCCGTCAATATAGGTGGCGACATTGGCTTCGTCAGCCATGCCGACGCCGCTCGATCCAACGCCCCGGATCGTCGGCTGGTTCACGCCGGAGTTCCGCCCTCCCTGAAAGCCTGGGACAACGAGGGTGAGTTCACGAAGAATGCCGACTCCCGCGCCACCGAGTGCCGCGTTCGTGATTGCCGTGACGGCCACCGGGACGTCTTGAAGCCGCTCTTCACGGCGGGTCGCCGTTACGACGATATCCTCTAGTCCGCCACTAGTCTCAGCAACAGCGGGGGTCCTATTGGGATTGGCGTCCGGTGATTGAGCGTCCGCGCCAGAGTCCTGCGCAAACGCTGTTCCGCTTGCGGAGCAGGCAAGTACCGCCAAGGCACTCAAGATCTTCTTGAACATTGTAAATCCCCCAAATCGCTTATTAGTATTTATATTGATGCTTCGTATAAAATGCTCGTTTCCGGCGGCGCGCCTCTGACCAAATCAATGAGCTCCAGGGGATTTTCTGGTTCGGAATCCCCGCGCCACGCGATATGCTGATCGGGCCGTGAGAGCACCAGTTTGCAACGATAGATGTCGCCCCCACCGCCCGATGAAAGATCTAAGATGGTGAGCGGCACGCCGCGTTGCGCCGCAGCTTGGCTAAGCCCTGTCACGTCAACGGCGGGGTCGAAACGCAATAGCGTGAACTCCGAACCCATCCGATCATAGAGAGAGACTCCACCGTCGAGCCAAAGATGCGGTGTGCGGCATCCGGGAACGGTGGAGGGGTGATAGATCAAGAGATCGTATGCCGGTGCGGCTTCGCCATCATAGGCGATGACCGGAGATTCTTCATAGTAGGTGCCGAAATTTAAGCCAAGGCAGGCGAACTGGCCAACATTGGCGTCATAGAGATAGCGTCCGGCTTCGGCGCGGATCCTGTCGCCTGCTGGTCCATCTTCAATCAAAGTCGCTGGAGGATTCTTGACCAGATCTGTGTCCAGATTGCTGAGCGCGATCGCCATGACGACGCGTGATACCTGATCGGTGACGGGATGGCGTTCAACCTCATAGGCGCGCAGCAGCCCGGGATCGCCCCACCCATTGATCACTCCGGCAAGCTGCCACGAAAGATTCATGGCATCGGCGATCCCGGCGTTCATCCCATAGCCGGCAAAGGGTATCCAGATGTGCGCCGCATCGCCGGCGATGAAAATGCGGCTGTCGCGAAATCGGCTCGCGATCAGCCGGCGTCCGTACCAGTCATCGATAGATATGATGTCATATTCAAGATCGCCACCTACCGCTGCGCGGATCGCGATTTCCGGGTCGACCGAATCAAAATCCGGCGCCCTGGACGGCAGCCAGATGTGGAAGGCCCAGAGGTCCGTGCCATTCATTGCAACCACACACCCGAACCCGCCCGGGTTGACGAACCAGGTCATCCAAGCTGGTTTGTTATGCAGCATTCCCAGAAGCGCGGGCGCGCGAACCAACACGGACCGTGTGCCCGAAATGACGCTGGCTCCCTCGAAACTGGCGCCGATGGCCTTGCGAATGGTTGATACACCACCGTCGCATCCGACCAGATACTCGGCTCGGAACAGCAACTCCTTATCGCTGCCCGCAACGCGCGCCCGCACTATGACACCGCTATCGTCCTGCGTCGTTTCGATGACCTCGTGATCGTAGAATATACGGATACGCGGAGATGCCTGTATGTGGCGCTGCAGGATAGGTTCGAAGTACATCTGGTTACAACGGTGCGGCGGCTCTGGCGTTGGCCAATCTGAATCGGCATAGCCGACACTGCCGAACCGATCCGCGCGCGCGGGGATGCGGATACGCGTCAATTCGTGACCGGTTAGCGTGGTGACATAAGCGACATCTTGTGGGTAGTTCGCAGGTAGGCCAGCGTCGCGAATTTCAGCCGCCACACCCAGACGCCGGAAGATCTCTAGCGTGCGCGCGGAGATATGATTGCACCGTTGACGCGGTGGCGCATGCTCCGCGCGCTTTTCGACTACGGCCACCTCCACCCCGCGCGATGCCAGGTCAAGGGCAAGTGTCATCCCAACTGGCCCCGCACCGACTATGAGCACTGAAGTCTGCACTGTCTGAGCGTCCGCCGCCATCGATCATCCCCCCGCTCACGCCGTTTCTGAACAATTATTTCCTTGGGCAATGCGTTGCACGCTGTGTATATATTATGCATATGAGGTGCAAGGGGAGTGGCTTCGCACTCGTAATAGCGTTTCATCTCTAATGAAGCGCGGCGGTCGATAGCCCCGATATCCGGTGTTTCTGCGTCGACCCCAATGTACAACTTGTGCTATTGGCAGTGATGAGAGGCTTCGTATTTTACGGGCCAACCACTCAATTTCACCCATCATCTTTATGTCGGCGCGGTCCACTATCAAGTGCAGACCTGCATCCGTCGTTTCACACCCTCAATTCAGTCGCAAGGCGGTGTCATAATCCTGTCCTGGGCCGATGATCCGATGCACGAAGATGCAATCCGACTCGACAGAATAGAGAATTCCATATCCCTTGTGGGAACGACGCCTGATCCCATGCTGTTCATAGCGCGGGACCAGCGGGAAGGCGCGGGGCATGTCGCCTATGCGTTTCGCGGTGCCGCGCAGATCGTCAACGAATGAGATCGCGCGTGCGGGATTGTCCTTCTCGATATATCTTCTGATGCCTTCGAGGTCGCGCGTGGCCCGTGTGGACAGCGTGACCTTCATTGACGCGATTCACCGCTCGCCGTTTTCTGAATATCGGCAATGAGAGTGTCACAAACTTCGTCGAGATCATGACCGCCACCGGCCTTCATCTCCTGAAGGCTTTCATCAATCGACGCATCGAGTTCCTTCAGCCAGCGTTCTTCGTCAACGATCGCGCTCTGATCGCGGCGGATCAGGTCGCGCATATAATCGCTGACGCTGGCATATTGGCCGCTGTCGATCCGGTTCTGCACATAGTCCCGTAGGGGATCGGGCAGGGAAACATTCATGGTAGCCATCGGTTGATACCTCCAATCACCCCTATATGGCAAAGATTGCCACGACATGCAATCATGCCCCTCTCGCCGTTCTTGTCGATGCTGCTTTGCTATCATTTTGGATATCATCTGCATATCATACCGCTACTGATATGCAGTCATTCCGACATTAAAAGGAGATACTGGGAGTGGCCCTTCGGGAACGGCTCTATCTCCGCGTGACGATCCTCGCGTGCGCCAGGGGCAAGGCCCCTGCCCTGTCGTGCCGGCGTGCGCCGACGTGGATCTTCGTTTGCGTGGGGAGAGAGCGTTCCGCCCCCCTCTCCCACGCAACGAGAATAGACGGGCCGTGGCTCACTCGGCTGCGCCTCGCTGCGCCCGCACCACCCCGTCGATTCCCGCTGCCCCCTCTCCTGCCGGCGTTCTTGGGCGTCCGTGTTCCGGCCGATGGCATGGCCATCGCCGAACAGGCGATTTGAAGCGAGTAAAGACGGTGACCCACGAAACCCGCGAAAGCTGGCTCAATGCGGTGGCGCTGGGCATGGCCCCCTTGTTCGAGGCGCTGGACGCCCCCCTGCCCGACCGGGTGCGCGTGGCGATCGGCTTCACCAGCAGGGGAGCCAAGGGCAAGGCGATCGGCGAGTGCTGGGACAACCGGCTCAGCGCGGGCGGGCATTTTGAAATCTTCATCCGCCCGGACCTCGCCCACGCGCCCGACGCCATGCCGGCGCAGATCGCGGCCATCCTCGCACGAGCTGGTCCATGCCGCTGTCGGTATCCCGGCAGGGCATGGGAAGGCGTTTGAACGGGTCGCGCTGGGAGCTGGGCCTTGTCGGGCCGATGCGCGCCACCACCCCCGGCGATGCCTTCCTTGTGGCCGTCGCGCCGATCCTCGCTGATGTCGGCCCCCTCCCCCATGCCCGTCTCAACACCGTCGGAGAGTCGACCGCGCCCAAGAAGCAGAAAACCCGGATGCTCAAATGCGCGTGCGCGACGTGCGGCTATACCGTCAGGACCGCGCGCAAATGGCTGGAGCTGGCCGGAGCGCCGCTTTGCCCGATCGAGGATCATGGGCGGATGGAGCATGAGCCGCTAGACGACGAGGGCGAGCACGGCGAATAATCGCCGCCATCAAATGTATATCGTCTGGCTTTACAAACGATGCTATAACGCGCTTATATTGCCAGCGGAGTGAGAGCGGAATGATATTGGTAGTCGGGAACACCAAGGGCGGCGTCGGCAAGACCACGCTCGCCGTCAACCTTGCGGTAGCGCGCGCGCTCGCGGGCCGCGACCTCCTGCTGGTGGACGGCGACGAGCAGGGGACCGCCCTCACTTTCACCCAGCTTCGCGCCGAACGGCTAGGCAAGGCCGGCTATACCGCCGTCGCGCTTACCGGCGCTGCGCTGCGCAGCCAGGTCCGCCAGCTCGCCGCCAAATATGCAGACATCATCATCGACGTGGGCGGGCGCGACACCGGCTCGCTGCGCGCCGCGCTCACCGTGGCCGACACGCTGCTGGTGCCGGTGCAGCCGCGCAGCTTCGACGTGTGGGCGCTGGATCAGGTGGCGACGCTGGTGGCCGAGGCGCGCGAGATCAACGAGGGGCTGCGCGCCGTCGGGATCCTCAACGGCGCGGACCCGCAGGGCGGCGACAATGAGGCGGCCCTGCAGATGATCGGCGACATCGAGGGGATCGAGGTGCTGCCCACCTCGATCGTGCGCCGCAAGGCGTTCCCGAACGCGGCGGCCGAGGGCAGGGGGGTGGTCGAGCAAATCCCGCGCGACGCCAAGGCGATCGACGAATTGACCGCGCTGATCGGCGCGGTATTTGTATAGCATGATGATAGCGGAGTGAGCTGCGATGGCTATCGCTCGTAAACCGAACAGCAAGCCCAAACCCCCCGTCGATGACGATGCGGCGGACGCTTTCATTGCCGGGGCCGCCAAACCCGCGACGCCGACGATCGAGACGGCGGCCGAGGATGGCCCGCGCAAGTCGCCGGTCATGCTGCGCTTCGACCGCGCCTTGTTGGCGAAGGTCGATAGCGCCGCGAAGCGGCGCGGCATCAGCCGCAGCGCGTGGATTCAGTTCACCGTGAGCAGGGCGCTCGACGCCGGCGAAGGGTGAAGCGCTGGGGGTGAAGCGCAGCGGATCGTAACGCGGCGCGCGAAAGGTGAGTTTTGGGGTAGGGGCTCACCGTTCGGCGGCGGGCAGGTTGAAGTCCACGAGCACCGGCATTTCGGGAATACCGCCGCGCATCTTCGCGCGGCGGACGATGCTGTGCTGATCGATCAGGTTTTGCGCGTCGCGGCGACCGCTCGATGTTTTGGACATCCACAGCATCGCGACCTTTTCGACCTTGCGGCCTTTCTTGATCGGCGTGAAATCAACATAGAAAGGGCAGAGCTTGTTAATTTCCTCCTGGGCGACCTTGAGGCAATATTTGTTGAGATCGGCGAAGCGTTCAAGCTTGCCTTCGGGCACGTTGAGCAGTCCGCGCAGCTCCGCGATCGTGAACTCTTCGCTTTGCTTGTATTCGAGGCCGATCCGGCGCTCGATCATCTCATAGAGGCACAGCGCGTATTTCGACTCGAAACAATACATCACTTGAGTCTTGAGGCGCGCATAGACCTCGCTGTTGCGTAGTATCTCGATCAGTTCCTCGGGGATGCGGTAGTGCAGGAAGCCGTCCTTTTCGAGGCTTTCATCGCTGGGGCCGAGAAGCTGGACGCGGCGCTTGTAGCTCTTGCCGACCTTGCGGATGGTGACGATCGCGATGGTGCCCATCAGGCGCAGCAGCGAGCTTTCGATGCGCTCATTGCCTTGGTGCGTGCCCTTGAGCGCGGTCTTGGCGATGCGATGGATGACCGGCTCGCCGATGCGCTCCCAGGCGTTGGCGATCAGCAGATTGTAGATTCGGCGATCGGTGAGGTTGAGGGGGGTCAGCTCGACAATATCGACCAGCTCGCCGGGTTTGACGATTTCCCCATAATTGGCCGGATCGAACGGGTTTCCGCGCCCTTTTTGCGCGAGGGTGCGGGCAGGGGTATCGACCAAGGCAAGCTGTGCCTTGGCGCCGTCCAAAGGTGAGGTTGCATGGGACATGCGCTCACCTTACCACCAATGGTGAGCCAGGCAATTCCTAAAACTCGCCGTTCGAGCGAACGGTGAGGGGCTACCCCAAAACTCACCGTCGATCGGGCGGCTACCCGAAAGCTCACCGGACTCGACCCCAAAACTCACTTTTACCGGCCCCAAAACTCACCGAAGGCTACCCCAAAACTCACGCGACTCGACCCCAACGCTCACTTTTCACGGTTATTTCCCTAGGTTTTCTGCGGGTTTGAAGGCCCCTGAATCTTGAATCTAAGAAGAATCATTGAATTAGAAGGCGAAGGGTGAGTTTTGGGGTAGCCCTGCCTGTGGATAACTTTGCGTCCGATGCAGCAACAACACCGAAAAGAAGAAAAGCACCGCCTCTTGGGGGGCTTCGCCCCCGCCGGCTCGCGGCCATCGGCCGCCCCAGATCGCTAAAGCGATCCTCCGACCCGGCATCCCAATGATGAGCCGGCTACGCCGGTACGTTATTTGTTTTACTAGAATCATTTAAACGCTGCGCCCACAGCGCCAGCGGCACCGTCGCAAATTGGCTTTCCAGAAAAGCCAGGCGGATAGGATGGCGATCCGATTGAGAGGGCAAGGGAAACGGAAACGTTGCACAGGCGCGATTTGCGGGCGCTTCACATGGCATCGTCGGCGAGATCGAGGCCGACAGGGTCGATACGGGCGAGCGGATTGGGTATGATCGTGCCCACGCCCTTGCCGGTGCGCAGCGGCTTGCCTGACTTGCGATCACGGCCGATCAGCAGGCCGTCGCCGCCCTGGACGAATGGCCGTGTCTCGCGATCGCTGGCGAAGCGGCCCGAGCCGTGGGTGTCGTCGCCGGCGGGGCCGCCGTAGCTTCGACATCGAGCCTGGTCATGCTGTTTCACTCCCTTGCGCTTCCGTGTCGAAGGCGCGTTTGCCGCGCCGTTTCCAGAGCACGAGCGCATCGCCGTCGTCGCGCGCTTTCGCTGCCAGTTCGAGCATCGCGCCGTAGAGGGTGGCGCGATCGTCGTCGGTGAGATCGACGAGGCCGGCTTTGTGGACGAGGCCGCCCAGCTGGATCAAATGGCGGGCGCGTTCCCGGCGTTGCACGACCCATCCCCTCGTATCGGTGCGGCGCTGTCCGGCCTCAGCCCTGTGAACCGCCTGAGCCAGTTTCGTCTGCGCCCTGGCCGTTGCCTGCATCGCCTTTACCAGCCTTACGCCCGCGTCGCTGAAAGAAGACAGCGCCATCGGAGCGCCACGCCTCCCGGTTTCCCTCAACCTGCGCTTGCGCAACGATGTGGAGCAGCGCACCGGCCAGCACATCGGGATCGAGCGCATCGGCCCCTGTGGACGCGACGAGTTCGCCGAGCTGCTGTATCTTCCTGGCCTTCAACGTCCTGGCCTTGTCGCCGAGCGCTTTCAGCTCCGCGCCATAGTCGCGCACCTTGCGCATCATCTTCTCCCTCGCGCCTACAGCAGAAGCCGCAGCGTAGCACAGCATGCGTGCGACAAAACAGGACGGATCAGAAAATGCGGGCGAAGTCAATCATGCGAACGGCAGAGAGTTTGAGTGCGCGCTTATACGTCGTTGCCGACATGCGCTTGACAAGGCAGTATAGAAGCCATCATGGCGATCTACCATTTCTCAGCCAAGGTCATCAGCCGCGCGAACGGATCGAGCGCGGTTGCGTCGGCCGCCTACCGTTCAGCGTCCGAGTTGCACGATGACCGGCTTGGACGCGATCACGATTTTAGCAACAAGGCGGGCGTCGTCCATTCGGAAGTGATGTTGCCGGAGGGCGCGCCGGAGCGCTTAAACGATCGTTCGACCTTGTGGAACGAGGTCGAGGCGGAGGAGAGGCGCAAGGACGCGCAGCTTGCCCGTGAGGTTGAGTTCGCGATTCCGCGCGAAATGAACACGGCTCAGGGCGTGCAGCTCGCCCGCGATTTCGTCGAAAAGCAGTTAGTCGAACGCGGCATGGTCGCGGACCTCAATGTGCATTGGGACAGGGGCAAGGACGGCGAACCCAAGCCGCACGCGCATGTCATGCTGTCGATGCGCGAGGTTGGCGCGCAAGGGTTCGGCCAGAAGGTGCGCGACTGGAACAGCAACGCGTTGTTGCAGGAATGGCGAGTCGCGTGGGCCGATCATGTCAACGCGCGCCTGGCCGAACTGGATATCGATGCACATATCGATCATCGCACGTTGGAGGCGCAGGGCATCGACCTTGAGCCGCAGCACAAGATCGGGCCGGCAGGATCGCGCCGGTTCGGTCGGGGCGAGGATGCCGAGCGGGTTGAGGACCATGCCCGGATTGCGCGCGAGAATGGCGAGAAGATCATCGCCAGGCCAGAGATCGCGCTCGACGCGATCACGCGCCAACAGGCCACGTTCACGCGGCGCGACCTGGCGCAGTTCGCGTTCCGGCACAGCGACGGCAAGGACCAGTTCGACCAGGTGATGGGGGCGGTACGCGCCAGCTCCGAGCTGGTCGCATTGGGGAAGGACGGGCGCGGCGAGGATCGGTTCACTTCGCGCGACATGATCGAGACCGAGCAAAGGCTTGAACGTGCCGCCGATCGGCTTGCTGACAGGACGGGGCATGGTCTCCCGGCGGCGACCCCTGGCAAGGGGCGCGCCGCCGGGAGTGGGGGCCTCGTGCTCGGGGCAGAGCAGCAGGCCGCACTGGACCATATAGCTGGTGACAGAGGGCTTTCAATCGTCATCGGCTATGCCGGCACCGGCAAGTCGGCCATGCTGGGCGTCGCCCGCGACGAATGGGAGCGCGCCGGTTACATCGTGCGCGGTGCGGCGTTGTCGGGAATCGCGGCGGAGAATCTGGAAGGCGGCTCTGCTATCCCCTCGCGGACGATCGCCAGCCTTGAGTATCAGTGGGAACAGGGCCGCGAGCTGCCGGGGCCGCGTGACGTGCTGGTGATCGACGAAGCGGGCATGATCGGTACGCGGCAGATGGAGCGGGTGTTGTCGCGCGCCGAACAGGCGGGGGCGAAGGTTGTGCTGGTCGGCGATCCCGAGCAGTTGCAGGCGATCGAGGCTGGTGCGGCGTTCCGCGCGCTCGCCGAGCGCCACGGTGCGGCCGAGATCACCACGATACGCCGGCAACATGAGGACTGGCAGCGCGACGCGACCCGGGCGCTGGCGACGGGCCGTACCGGCGAGGCGGTCCATGCCTATGAAGCCCATGGCATGGTGCAGGTGGCCGAGACGCGCGAGATCGCGCGCGCTGACCTTGTGGACCGCTGGGACGCGCAGCGCAGCGCCGACCCCGATCAGACCCGGATCATCCTCACCCACACCACTGCCGAGGTCCGCGACCTGAACCTGGCCGCGCGCGATCGGATGCGGGCCAGCGGGGAGCTGGGTGAGGACGTGCGCGTGTCGGCCGAGCGGGGATTGCGCGCGTTCGCGAGCGGCGACCGCATCATGTTCCTCAAGAACGAGCGCGGGCTAGGTGTGAAAAACGGTACGCTGGGGAAGGTCGAGCGCGTATCACCCGATCATATGGCGGTGCGGCTCGATGACGGGCACAACGTCGCGTTCGACCTGAAAGACTATGCCCATGTCGATCATGGCTATGCCGCTACCATTCACAAATCGCAAGGTGTAACGGTCGATCGGGCGCATGTGCTGGCGACACCGGGGATGGACCGCCACGCCGCCTATGTCGGGTTGTCGCGGCATCGTGGTGGGGTGCAGCTCCATTACGGCCGTGACGACTTCGCCGATCAAACGAAGCTCGTCCGCACGCTGGGACGCGAGCGGGCCAAGGATATGGCGTCGGATTATTACGTTCGGGACCGCGACGCCGAGGCCCGCGCCTTTGCCGATCGGCGCGGCCTGGCGGGCGAGATCCGCTTGGGCGAAACGCTCCGCGCGCCGCGGCGTGGCATGTTCGACGGGTTGAAACTGCCGACCGAGCCGGCGAAGGGCACGGAACGACCGCCCGCGCATGCCGATCGGGTTGAGGATCGTGCGTTCGCGCGGGCGCTTGAGCGCACGTCGCGTTCAGCCGAGGCGGTGTTGCAGGCGCGTGCATCGGGCAGGCCGGTGCTGGAGCATCAGAAGGTCGCGCTCGAGCGCGCGACCCAGGCGCTCGACAGGATCAGGCCGGGAGCCGCGCGCGACCTGTCGGCGGCGATGCAGCGCGATCCCGCCTTGCTGCGCGAAGCGGCGGCGGGGCGCAGCGGCCCGCTGCTCGACGCGATGGCGCAGGAAGCGCGCATGCGTGCCGATCCTGCCTTGCGCGCGGATCGGTTCGTGGAGCGCTGGCGACAGCTCTCCCAGGATCGCGAACGGCTCTATCGCGCCGACGACATGGCGGGCCGCGAGAAGGCGGGCAAGGAAATGGCCGGCATGGCGAAAAGCCTTGAACGCGACCCCCAGGTGGAATCGATCCTGCGCGGACGCACCCGTGAGCTGGGGCTTGAGATCGGCATGAACCGCGCGCGCGTCATGGGCGGCGGCGAGCTTGGCCGCCAGTTGGCGCACGAGCTTGGGATCGGCCGTGATCGCGGCCTCAGCCGGTAGGAGAGGATGATGGACGAGTATCGCGACGAGGCCGGTGCCGGCGACGATCCGGCGCTGGCGTTCGAGCGGTTGCGCGGCGAGGTGGCGCTGTTGCGCCATGCGGTTGAGGGGATGACCGCCGCGCGCGAGGCTATCGATATTCCCGACTATGAGCCGACGCTCGAGCGCACCGAAAAGGTGCTGGGCCTGTTGGTGCGGCAGATCGACGCGGTTCGGAAAAGTCCCGCCATGACCCTCACCCCGGAAAATATGGGAAGCCGTTTAAACGCTTCTGTCGCCGATGCGACCCGCGAATTACAGCATCAGGTCCAATCGGCGAAATCGACGATGGCAGCGGCCACCCACGACTTGCAGGACATGGTCGCGTCCGCGCGGCGGAAAGACGAGCAAAATCAGTGGCTGTCTATCGCCGCCGCCAGCAGCCTGGTGGCAGGGCTGGCGCTCTGTGCGCTGATGGCGGGACCGATCGCGCGCCTCGCGCCGGCACACTGGCTGTGGCCTGAGCGCATGGCCGCCCGTATCGTCAACGAACCGACCCCGTGGGATGCCGGCGCCTATCTGATGACGCGCGCGTCACCGCCAAGCTGGGAGGCGATCGTCGCGGCGGCGAACCTGGTCAAACATAATCGCGAGACAATCGAAACCTGCCGCGAAGCCGCCGCCAAGGCGAAAAAGACCGCCCGCTGTACGATCACGGTCAAGCCTGCGGAATAGGCGCGGGCTTGCCGCCGACTTGTATAATTATAAAACTGTAGTCATATTTGGGCGATGACAGGCATCTGCTGCTGCTGGTAGCGCATACCGTGGCGGAGGACGATGAGGCGGGACAGCCGGTCGAGGTCATCCATATCATTTCGGCTCGACGGCCGACCGGAAGGAAAGGCGACGTTATGAAGAAGGACGCTGATATTGTGCGCTTTGCGGTCGATCCGGCCAATCTGCCGCCCTGACCGACGCGCAGAAGGCCGAGCTGGCGGCCTTGCAGGCGAAGCCGGACAGCGAGATCGACTATAGCGACATTCCCCTGTGGCGGAGAGTTTCTGGCAGACGGCCGAGCGCGGGCGGTTTTACAAGCCGATCAAGCAGCAGATCACAGCACGCGTAGATGCCGATGTGCTGGCCTGGTTCAAGTCCCAGGGAAAGGGCTACCAGGCGCGGATCAATGCGATCCTACGCCGTGAAATGTTGTCGGCTGTGAAGGGAGAGCATGCTTCCCGATAGGTTGCGATCCAGTCGAGCATGGCAGGGCTATAATCATCGGTTTGGTGACTCAATGTCGTGCCGGTGATTCAAATAAGTCATCGGACTTTGACTGGCCCATTCTGTAGGCTTGCGCCATGAATGGTGCCATTCTCCCTGATCCGATCGAGCTGGTAGCGCTCGATCCCGCGCGCAATATCTGGCGGCGTTACAGCATCACCGCCAGCTTCGACCTGTTCGGCATGATCGTCGTGGAAACCCGCTGGGGCCGGATCGGCGCCTTGGGTCAGGCACAGCGGCATGCTTTTGCCGATCGCGCGGCGGCAGATCGCCATATCGTCGCGACCTTGCGTCGCCGTGACACGGCGCACAAGCGGATCGGCGTACCATATCGGTCAAGGCCAAATGCCAGCGGCATGGTGTGACGCTGGCGGAAATCGAAAGCGTGTTCGCCGGTACGTCATCCATAGGGCCGGATGTTGCCCATTCTACGGCAGAGATGCGCTTCTGGCGATCGGTCGTGCCAGCAGTGGCCGACATGTGTTTATGGCCTTCACATGCGCGAGCGGAACTGGGCCAGCTACATTCGTCCGATCAGGGCCCGTTACATGCATGCCAAGGAGGTGCAGCACCACCAGCGCTACCACGAGAGATATCCGCCGACGCCGACCTCGGCAGGGCTCCAGCCATCATCAAACAGCGCGAAAGGATCAAGGGATAACGCCCAAGCATCCGCGAATAAGGCGATCAAGGCGATCGCACGGGATCTGCATGTGTCGCGAAAGGTCATCCGCAAAGCGATCCGAGCGCCGGAGGGCGCTTTTGATTATCAGCGTGACGCCCCAAGGAAATCATTACCCCATCTCCCAAATAGATAAAATGCTCCGAAGCGCTGTTACAAAGGCCAAGGGCTGATCGAGCATCAGATGGTGGCGTGCTTCCGGTACGGCGATCATCACAATGTCGTATCCGCCCAGTTCACGGACGTATTCGACGGAGTCCCGTGTGAAAAGCTGACTTTTGCCGCCGTGCACAATTGCTTTGCGGCCCGGTGCCTGCACCAGGCGTTGGCCAATGGCGAGCCATTCGTCGGGGTCGCTGTTCCGCCGGAAGACCTCGGGTGAGAATTTCCAAGACCAATCCTCGCCTTCGCGTCGCATGGAATGATAAGCCATATACTCCAGCAGAAATGGCTGACCGACCGGCTGTGGGGGCGACAGGATGTATCGCGCGCGCGCCGCTTCATAGCTGGTATAGCGTTTGTTAGGTTTATCTGGGTCGCCGGATCCAGGCGCAAAGTGGCTGAGTTTCCAATATTGCTCGAGGACTTCGGGCCGCATGGTTATGAGATCGCAAACCACCACACCACCAAATGCATCGGGCGCCTCAGTAACAGCAGTCAACGCGACGCTCGCACCGAAACTGTGCGCGATGATCGTCGGCCTTTGGCCATCGGCAAACATGCCTAGGGCCTGGGCAATCTCGCGGAACTCACGCCCTCTTGCTGCGGTGTCCGCTTGCCCGCGCATGTCGCTGTCGCCCATGCCGGCAAGATCGAACGCTACCACGTCGTAATCTTCGGCAAGAAATGGTGCAATGAAGGCAAAGCAACGTGAATGGGCAAGAAGGCCGTGCGTCATCAACACCTTTGGCTTGTCACGGTCGCCCCAGCGGAAATAGTGCGCCCTGGCGCCATCGATCTCCACATAACCCTCTTCGCGCGGTACTCTTAGTGCCGATACGAACCATTCGGGCAGTTGCGAACCATCGCCAGCCCAAAGAGGATCGATGTCCGTCGGCACGTCATTGATTATCGCCATGTCATTCATTGCAAAGCTCATTCCTCATCCGGAAATTGGCGGCATTCGAACCATTGGATATGGCTTGCGCCGTAGAAGCGAAGTGTGGGCCTTCTCAAGGGTATATTATGCGGCGAGATTGTAGTGGTGCAAGCGCGGATGCTTGATCGGTGCGGTCGTCGGCCAGCTTTCGTGGCCGTCCGGCCGAACCTAGCCCGTATAGTTCATCGCGTTGTTGATCGGGCGTCAGGATTTCGGTTTTTGGTTGGAGGCAGGCGCGGTGCATCACTCCCGGGGATGAGCCGAAGGTCGGGTATGTTGAGGCTTGCGGGTTGAAGGGACGGGTTTGGTTTTTGGGGCCAGGCCCGTTGTTCAGGTAACGAGGCGAGGGATACGATCGAGGGCGACCCGACGATCTGCTGGTTGGGACAGGCGGTGGGCCATTGGACGCGGATCAAGGTCTTCATTTCGACGACACGGGCAGCGATCTTGATGAGGCGCAGGCGCAAGGTATCGAACTGGACAGTGCGCCATATTGAGCGTTTCGGCATGGCGGTGCGCAGACCCCACATAAGCCAGTAGGCACCGGCATGAAGGAACAGCCGCAACTGGTTGGCCGTGGCCTTTGTGCAGGATGTACGGTCTGCGGCGAGATGGGTTTTCCACGACTTGATGTGATTTTCCGCCTGCCCTCGCCGGCAATAGACCTGCTCGTAGAGCCAGCGGGGCGAGCCCTTTTTGAGATTGGTGACGACGAAGCGGGTGTCGGCCCCCTGATCGCCGACTTCGACGCGGGCGATGATCCGCTCGACGCGGCTCCAGCTTTTAGCGCCGTCGTGGAATGCCTTGAAGCGGCGCACCTTACCATCGTCGGTTGCGGCCTCGAAGCGCGCTTTGGTGCTGGTTTCGAGATCGGTGACATGGCGGCGCAATGTCGAGGTCGGCGCGACGCCCAGGATGAAGTCGTGTCCGCCCGCCCGGCACCAGTCGATGACCTCGGGACAGCAATAATGACTGTCGCCGCGCAGCATGATCTGCGTTCTTGGCCAGTTGGCGCGGATCGCACGCATCAGGCGGCGCAGGAAAGCCCTGATTTCCTTGCCGCCGGGTCGTTTGGCCGGGCGTAGCACGGCAGTGATGAAGCGGCCCTCGCCATCGAACACGACGATGGGTTGGAAGCCATATTCGTCATGATGGGCATTGAATAATCGCAACTGCTGGCCGCCATGCACGGCATCGAATGTGTCATCAATGTCGAGGACAATACGCTTGGGCACGGTGCGGAAGGAATCGCAATACAGATCAACCATCGCCCGGCCCATGCCCAGCAACGCACGCGTATCAGACAGGTTTCCAGTCGCGAGATCGTCGGCTGCGAACATAGCGCGCGATCCGAAGGTGCCAGATCAAGGGCCAGCTTGAACATCGGGTCGACGCGCAGACTGGAGGCGTCATTGCCATCCTCGTAACCCGCCGCAATCATCATCAGCCGGAAGCGGATAATGTCGGTAAGGCTGTGGGTGATCAGATCCGGCGCGCGGGGATCTTTGATGCAGGCCGCCATGCGATCCGCAACGCCAAGGCGCTGCTCCACCTCGCGCAACAGCAAAATCCCGCCGTCTGACGATAGCAGACCGCCGTCAAATCTGACGTCCAACCGCTTGCCCGAGGCAGCGTAGGATCGTCCATGGCGGGTGTAGCTTTCTTGAAATGACGTTGATCGGATTAGACAACCAAATAATACGTTAAATCAGATGCTTACGCTACATCCGCCAACCCCCGATGAATTATACGCGCTAGATCGGAGAAAAGTCTTGATTCGCAGCCACCCAGCGCCGCGTAAAGCTTGTCTGGCATCGCTTCGTAACCCGCTTATGCTGTGCTCAGGAGGCTGGGGTCCACATGTTGTCTCGAAGATGCCTGCAATGTTACGAGACTCTATGTGCTCGAACGTCTCTTAGAAAGCTTTGCGAATGTCACCTGATCCAATGCGTACCACTAATGATAAATCGCGTATCGCCGAGTTCATCGATGCTGCCTCTCGCCTCATCGCGGAGAAAGGATATGACCGGACGTCTGTTCGCGATATCGCCCAAGCGATCAACCTTACATCCGGCACGATGTTCTACCATTTTAAAACGAAGGACGATCTGCTTGAGGCAGTGATCAAAAAGGGGGTCGATGACGGCTTCCAACTCATGACCGAGGCGCTGCGCCGTGCCGATTCTGGATCACTGGCCCGCTTCCTTGCATTGGTCACCGCTCATATAGGCGTCGTTCACGGCGATCTTCGTCACGTACACCATGTATGGCTGCGTGAATGGGATCGGTTACCTAAAGAAGCACGGGTGCGTCTGCGTCCGTTGGCCGAGCAATATCGCGAGTTGCTCGATAATCTGCTTTTCGCTCTGGCACAGGACGGTCATATCAAGGCGGACCCGGCGACGGTGCGGCATTTATTGCTGCCAGCACTCAACTGGACCACCGCCTGGGCAAACTTGCCTGACCAACACTCTCGCACCTTGTTGGCTGAGCAGATTTGCGCGGCGACCCTCAACCAAACCGTAGACACTTTTCGTTCGCTCTTGCGTAGGGAAACTGAAGTCTCCCGAGCAGCATTCTTGTCTGGCAATTCCTTGACTGATTGATTGATCAGCACTAAGATAGCTATTAATTGTAGGCTGGATAACGGAGACGGATGATGTCGTTTCAAGAAATGAATACCAGTTCGAATGAGGCTCATGTGGATTATAGCGCCTTGATTCAGGAGGACCGCATCCATGGATCGCTCTACACGAGCGAGGCCGTGTTCAAGGACGAGATGCAGCGCATCTTCCGCGAAGGCTGGGTTTATGTGGCTCACGAATCGGAAATTCCCAATCGTGGCGATTTCGTTCGGCGCCGCATCGCGGGCGACCCGGTCGTGGTCATTCGCGCCGCCGACGAGCGGATCAACGTGTTCGTCAATCGCTGCGCACATCGTGGCAACCTGTTGTGCGCTGAGGACAGGGGTTCGACACGGGCGATCGTCTGCAAATATCACGGATGGGCCTACGATCTGCAGGGTGATCTGGTAGATGTCCCCTATCCGGCAGGCCTCACCGCCGACCGCAAAGGGCTCGGTCTTACTAAGCTGGCCCGGATCGACCAGTACCGTGGCTTCTATTTTGCCAGTTTCAACGAGAACGTCATGCCTCTGATGGAGCATCTCGGCAAGTCGGCGGCGCTGATTGACCGCGCCTGCGAGATGTCACCGACCGGCAAGCTCAAGCTCGACGGCGGCTGGGTTCAGCATCGTTTCAAATCGAACTGGAAAATGCTCCCGGAAAATGACGTTGACGGCTATCATGTCAGTTTCGTCCACCCCTCGTTCGCGGAGGCGATCCGCACCCGCTATGACGAAGCTGCCCTCCTCCAGAGCGAGGAGGATCTTGTCTCGGAGGCGCGCTACTGGGGCATGGGTCACACCGAGATCGACTTCAGCAAGGCCTATAAGTCCGTGCTCGGATGGTTCGGCTGCGACGAGAAGCGTTATCCAGAATATGTCGCCAACATGGTCAAGTCCTATGGCGATGAGGGCGCGCGCAAACGGATGACGATGGGGCCACCCCACGCCTGCATCTTTCCGAACCTGTTTCTCGCTGAGGGGAATATTGGCATGTTCGAGCCAATCAGCCCGACCGAATGCATCCATTGGCACACTCCGATGCAGCTCGAAAACGTCGAACAGGGCGTCAATGACCGCTTCAAACGGCAGTCCGAAGGGGCGATGGGTCCGGCAGCATTCTTGCTTGCCGACGATGCAGTGATCGCGGAGCGCGCGCAGGAAGCTTTCGGCCAGTCCGGCGGCTGGCTAGACCTCAGCCGCGGCATGGAACGTGAACATGAGGAGGACGGTGTGATGGTTGGTCATCTGACCGACGAACTGACCAATCGCGGTTTCTGGCATCACTATCGCACCGTCATGGCCCCCGCTCGCAAGCCTGAGCGTATCGTCAAGGCTGCCTGACTTTAGATAACGTTGGTCTGATCCAGCAACCTGGCCGTTTGGAACAGTCAGCTTGCTGGATTGCCGAAAAGAACAATTTAAGGAGGGCTGAATGAACGTGTCGGTTGAAGAGCGTCTGGAGATCGAGGAATTTCTGGCGCTTGAAGCTCGATTTGCTGACGAGTCGCGTTACAGCGATTGGGAAGCTCTGGTCGATGACGACATGGTCTACTGGGTGCCAACCGCCGAAGGTGCTATTCTGCCGCCGGGTGACAAGATATCGATTATTTTCGACAATCGCCAGCGGGTCGCGACCCGGATTCGCCAGCTGAATACTGGCAAGCGACATTCCCAGGTGCCGGCTTCACCGATGGTCCGCACGCAGACCAATTTTCTGATCGAGGCTACCAGCGCCGACACCTACACGGTATTTTGCACCCAAATCCTCTACGAATACCGCATCCAGTCGACCCGCGAACTGGCTACTTGGCCGGCCCGGGTCGAATATCGGCTGCGTCGACACGGCGATGGTCTGAAGATGTGCTTCAAGGGCGTGTATCTTGTCTCTGCCTCGGACGCGCTTCCGGGCCTGCCGTTCATCATCTGAGCTGAACATGACCGGCCATCCCATCGCAGCGATCACCGGCCTTGGTTTCAGTGCCTTGTCACGCAAACCCGGTTCGAGCGTGCGCCGCCTAGCTTGTGATGCGGTGCGTGACGCGGCGGCTGACGGTGGCCTGCCATTATCGTCGATTGACGGGCTGTTGCTGAACCGCAGCCCGATTGAGCCGTTTGAGACCTTGCCGCTCAGCGTCAGGCGCGATCTCGGCTTGGGCGACTTGCGCCTGCTTGCCTCAATCGAGGGTGAGGGCAGTTCGGTTGTCCAGATGATCCAATATGCGGCGCTCGCGATACAGGCGGGCATGGCTGAGCGTGTCGCCTGCGTGTTTGCCGATGCGCCGATCACGGCCAACGTCAATGCCGGGAAAACCTTCGCCATCGCGCTGCCGATTACCGGGATAGAGGATTGGGAAAGCGAGATCGGCTTCCTCGGCGCGGCACCCGCCTTCGCGTTAGTCGCCGCCCGTTACATGGCGCTTTACGGTGCCACGCCAGAGGATTTCGGTAATTGGGCAATCGCGGAGCGCCAATGGGCAATGCTCAATCCGCGCGCTTTCCTGAAAAAGCCGCTGTCGATGGACGACTATCTCGCGTCACGCCCGATCGCCCGGCCGCTGCGAATGCTTGACTGTGCCTATCCGGTCAACGGCGCGGTCGCGTTCATCGTCGGCAAGGTAGAAGTCGCCGCTGTGGCGCGCCCGCCGGTTTATATCCACGGCATGGGCCAAGGACATTCCGGCTGCCCCGCGTTCAGCGAACATGAGCCGGAGTTCGACAATGGTGCCGCGATGGCGGGCAGGATCGCTTATGCGATGGCAGGTATTGGCCCGGTCGACGTCTCAAGCGCGCAATTCTATGCGCCGTTCTCCTGCGCTGGTATCGTCGCGCTTGAAAATTATGGCTTCTGCAAGCGCGGCGAGGGAGCGGGTTTCGTTTCCGCAGGCAATATCGCGCCCGGCGGCACGCTTCCGGTCAACACCGGCGGCGGCATGCTGTCAGGCTTCTACCTGCAGGGCGCGACTTCGATCTGCGAAGCGGTAATCCAGACCCGCGGTGAAGGCGGACAACGCCAGGTCACCAATGATGTAGTGCTGGCAACCGGCCTCGGCGGCCGCCAGGAACATCATGGCGCATTGATCCTCAGCCCGCACGCGAGCCTGACATGAGCAACCCGATCGCAACCGATGAACCCGATAGCTTCCGCGTCGGCTTAGCGCGTGGCGAGCTGATGGTGATGTCCTGCAGCGCCTGCGAGACCGTGCTCGACTACAGCGCGCGGTATTGCACTGTCTGCGGATCACCGGAGATCCGCTGGCGCAAAGCATCGGGCAAGGCAGAGCTTCGCTGCGTTGTTGAGATGAGCGTCTCCTATACTCTGGAACTACCAGCGCCGTTTCTGATAGCGTCGGTCAAACTAGAAGAAGGGCCACATTTATTGGCCCCATACATTGGCTTTTGGGAGAGTGCATATGGCGGACAACCAGTCGCCGCGCAGTTCGAAAATGGCGGATTCCACTTCCGGTCGGTCGCAGCCTAGGTTTGGCCCCTCTGGCCCTGCCGCCCCCGGTGATTACCGGTTGCCGCGCGACCAGATCGCACGCTGCGGCCACCATTATCCCCGGCACCCTGCCTATGTCGCGGGTGACGTTTCGCGCAGCTGGGGCGAGATGGACGCACGTTCGGACCGGATCGCTGCCGCGCTTCAGGCGCTGGGCACGCGCAAGGGCGATGCGGTGGGCATGCTGGCTGGCGAGTTCGTCGAAGTCTATGAGCATTTCTTTGGTTGCCTCAAGATCGGTGCGATCCGCGTCGGCATCAACCGACGTCTCGCGGTGCGCGAGTTGATCCATGTCATCCGGGATGCGCGCCTCACATCGCTTGCAGTCCACGTCGATTGCATGCCGTTGCTCGAAAAATTGCGTGATGCAGGCGGCACCGAAGGTCTCCACCTGATAGGTTTCGGCGGCAAGCACGATCTTTCGTTCGACCTCGAAACGATGATCGCCCAAGCGACCGAGCAGCCCGATTATCCGGATATAGATCCCGAGCATCCGGCATTCTATTCCTACACGTCAGGTACCACTGGTCTGCCCAAGGGGGTGGTGCTCACCCAACAAGGGCTCGTCAGCTCGATAACCCATGCCGTCACCCAGTTCGGCTTCAATCGCGAGGACAAATTCTACCACGCGACCTCGAATGCCTGGGTGGCGATCGTGCTCGGCATGCTTGGCCTGGCCAACGGCATGACCACCATCCTGCCTGAGGGCGGCCTGTTCGAACTGCCCAAATTGCTGCCCGATCTCGCGAAGCACCGCGCGACTATTGCCCTGCTCGCACCGACAATGCTCGGCTGGGCGATTGAGGAGCATCGCAAGGGCGAACAGGACCTGTCCGCGCTGCGCCTGATCGCGTTCGGATCGTCGCCCTCCACCCCTGAAATGATCCGCTACGCGCACGAGGTGTTCGGTTGCGAATTGCTCAATTGCTATGCCATGACAGAGACTACCTGGGGCGGAATTTCGTTCCTGCTGCCGGGCGATATCCGCCGCGGCGTCGCCGACAGGCCAGAATTGCTGAACTCGGTCGGTCAGATCTCGCCCCTGTTCGACATCGCCATTCGTGACGAGCAAGGCCACGACCTGCCAGTAGGGCAAGCTGGCGAAGTGTGGCTGCGCAGCGAAGCCAACATGCTGTGCTATCTAAATCTGCCGGACGAAACCGCCGATGTGCTCATCGACGGCTGGATGCGCACCAACGACGTAGGCCAGCTCGACGATGAAGGTTATCTCTATCTGCTCGATCGCCGCAAATTCATGATCATCAGCGGTGGCATCAACGTCTATCCTGTGGTGGTCGAAGCGGCGCTCGACGAGCATGGTGCGATTGCCGAAAGCTGCGTCGTAGGCATCGCGCATCCAGTGTGGGGCGAGGCGGTAGTGGCGGTGGTGCGCTTGCGCGAGGGCGAGACCGCCAATGTTGATGCCTTGCGCGACTTTTGCCGCGAACGGCTCAACCACATCCAGGTGCCCAAGCATTTCCATTTCGTTAGCGAAGCGCTACCTCGCACCGTAACTGGAAAAATGCAGAAGGCGCAGGTCCGCCAATCGTTGGCCGCTCAGCCTGAGCTTTTCCCCTGGCACAAATAGGCCCAGTGACCTCATAGCTTGAAAAGCGGCCAACTCGTAGAACGAAGGTGGAATGCTACGGGATCGGTACGGTGTCTTTGACGGCAACGTTGCTGACGATGCGACTGATCGTGGCGCGATGGACGCGGAAGAGTCGGGCGATATCGGCTGTCGATCATAGGCATAGGGGGCACTTCAAGGTTTGTCACACGGACAGCGGTAAGCTGAACAATTGAGGACACGGTCGGTGTTGGGATAGCCTCGGCGTCTCACGCCACTTTGGCGATGCGTTCGAGACCGAGGTTGAGCGGCCTGAACCCGTCATCATCAACGCCGAGGCCGGTGTTCTGCCAGAGATAGTCGCCGGTCAGGCTGATGTGCCGCCAGCCAAGCGGCGCGACATGCGCGAGCAACTCATCGGGAGCAGGTCAGAGGCTGCAAAATCTGCTCAGTTTTGGGGGGAAGAAAAGCCAGAATTCCCTATATGCTGCAATGAGTTCCAGGAATCCTATGTCGCCAAACGTATCTTTGCCGGGACGAACCCTCTATGGCTCCATTTGACTGAGCACTTGACCAGAATAAGTTAATGTCTTAAAAATCTAAAAAATTGGGGGAGAGAACGATGTCTATCAAGACAGCGCAGATTTTGAGTTCGGGCGCGTTCATGGGAGCCGTTCTCTGGTCCGCAGCGGCCAATGGACAGGTCGCTGTCGACGCCGATCCGCCGGCCGAGCAAACCAGCGGCATCGCTGACATCGTCGTGACCGCCCAGCGGCGCGCTGAGAGTATGCAAAACGTTCCGATCGCGATCAGTTCGTTCAATGGCCAAATGCTTGAGCATGCCAACATTACGTCGCTTCAGGATCTCCAAGGCCGAACCCCGGGCTTGGTGATCAACTCGTTCAGCCCGGGGCAGCCAGAGCTTGCAATCCGCGGCATCGGCACCAAAGAGGATGGTGCCGGCGCGTCCGATTCCACCTTGGTAATGGTCGATGGCGTCTATTTCGCCGCCCGTACCGCGACAAACATAGACATCTTTGATCTGGAGCAGGTCGAGGTACTGCGCGGTCCTCAGGGCACGCTGTTTGGCAAGAACGCCATTGCCGGCGTGATCAACTACGTCACCAAGAAGCCGACGCTAGGCGAATTCGAGCTGAAGGTTCGCCAGACGGTCGGGAATTTTGGCACGTTCGACACCGGTGCCGGCGTAAATGTACCGATCGGCGACACGCTCGCTGCGCGGCTTTCTTTCAGCCGCCGCAAGACAGACGGGTACCTGACCCGCGTAAACGTCGGTGTGCCGGCGATTCCATTCGGCACCGAAGACAGTGACCACATCGGTTATGTCAATCGCTTCGCATGGCGTGCTGCCGTCAAATGGGAGCCGTCAGACGCGACCACGCTGCTGATCTCGCTCGACGGTGCCAACGACGATTTCGGTACTGACAATCGTGAGCCGGTCGGCTCGGCCGGCCCTTTGCACAATTGCCTGTGCGCGTCCAACCCCGTCGCGGTCAACGTGGCGATCGGTGGCGCGAGCGGTAAGCACGGAGGTGTCTACAGCTACGCTGGCGAAATACTAGGATACTCCAAACGCGAAATCTTCGGCGGGATGGCCCAGCTTGATCATGACTTCGGCTTTGCGACGCTGACCGTGCTTGGTGCCTATCGGGATTCCACGTACAAGAATGTGCTCGACTCATCCGGACTTCCGCCTAGCCCGGTCATCGATTTGACCGGCGCACACGGGAGCCCCAACATCGGCCTCACCGCAGCTCCCACCGTCGGCTTCACCTTCGATACTACCGACATCGTCGAGGAGAAGGGTAAGCAGGCGACGGGCGAGGTTCGCCTTACTTCACCATCGGGCCAGCGATTAAAGTGGGTCGCCGGCATCTTCGCATCGCACGAAGACATTGATCGCGTCGAGGCGGTCGGTTTCCCAGCTCTGTCAGACGCTTCGCTCAAGCCCAGCCTCGCCGCTGCGAACATGTTCTTCACTGGCAACAGCATCGCTGGCTACGGTCAGGCGAGCTTCGACATTACCGATACGCTGACGATTACCGGTGGCGCGCGTTACTCCTATGAGAAAAAGGAGATTGGCGCCCGCAACGACATTCTTGGCTCGCCAACTTTGATCCTGCTGTACACCGCGTTTCCTCTGACCAGGGGTGAAGATAGCTGGAAGAATTTCTCATGGAAAATAAACGCCCAATACCGCCCGAGCAAAGACATTATGGTCTATGCAAATGTCTCTACCGGTTTTAAGAGCGGGGGCTTCACAGGGGCCGCAACAACGGCGACGGTCGCGACCAAGGCCTTTAATCCGGAGAAAGCAACAAATTACGAAGTCGGCGCTAAGCTCGACCTGTTCGACCGTCGCCTCCGGCTTAATACCTCGACTTTCTATATTGATTATTCCGACCTTCAGGTTACCCGTTTCTTTCAACCTGTAGGTTCGAATTTCGGTGAGTTCATCACCGAGAATGCGGCCACTGCGGAGATCAAGGGCGTCGAAGTCGAGTTGACCGCGCGGCCTGTAGAGTGGCTAGAGGTTGGCGGTACCTACGCTTATCTCGATGCTAAATATAAAAGCTTTTTCGGCACTCCGGACATTAGCGGCACCGGCGACTTCTCAGGCAACCGCCTGCGTCAAGCGCCCAAGAACGTCTGGAGCGCTTATGTTCAGCTCAGCCACGAGTTGTCTTGGGGCGACGTGCTCACAGCCAACGTCAGCGGTCGCCACCAGGACAAGTCATTCACCAATGCCGACAACAATCCGCTCGACGTCATTCCGGCTTACACGCTGGGTGATGCCTGGGTTTCCTGGCGCAGTGCAAATAAGAAGTGGGAGTTGCAGGCCTGGGTCAAGAACTTCACGGACGAGGCTTGGCGAAGCCACGTCTACACTCAGCGCGGCGATCGCATCGCTTTCGGCACGTTCGGGGCTCCACGCCAATATGGCTTAACACTAACCTTCGATTACTAGGGCGTGGTGACGATTTAACTGTCCGGCTTCAGTCGGGCGATCTCGGGGACGCGGCGCTCCGCAATTTGGGCCAATCGCCGTAGTATCCGCAGGTCCGCATCGACGATCCGCTCTATTCCCGGACGTCGGACCTTGACGATCACATCCCGCCCGTCGAGCAGCGTCGCCGCATGGGCCTGCGCGATCGACCCTGCCGCGATCGCCTCGGCGTCGAACTCGCGGAAAAAGCTCTCGATCAGCGGTTGCACGACCGCGAATGGCAGCGGCGGAACCCGATCCTGCAGTTTCGACAGAGCGTCGACCCACGCTGGCTCGAGCAGGTCGCCACGCATCGCGAGGATCTGCCCGAACTTGACGGCTACGGGGCCGATGTCCCGCAAGAGCGCGACGACGGCTTCCGGCCGCGCGCTGTCGAGGGGCTCTTCACCACCGAGTCCCAGACCGAGCCGGGCGGCCAGCCCCTTGAGGCCATGGCGCCCGAACAGGACCAGGATTTGCTCAAAGTGCTCCCTTTCCTTCAAGGCGGCTGCATCAAGCCCGTCGCTCGAGGCCAAATCAACCATTATCGCGGGACTTCGACGATCGCGTGCGGCCTTGGGGAGCGGTGACCTTCTTCTCTAATTGATCAATAAGACGGTTTAGGTGCTTGACCGCCTTCTTCACCACGCCGTGGTCATCCAGATCGAGGGCTCCAGCTATCGCATGCGACAGCACGCCGACCTACTGCCCGAGCATGCGCGCATGGCACCCTCCATCAAACCGCCGTCCTTGCCGAAACGGCGCGGCCGCCCGCCAGCAAAGGAAAAGCCCGATCTCCATCACGGCTGATCACCGACACAAACCCTCCCGCCAAACTAGGGAATTTTAGATGCCCACTTTTGGGCTCTCCCGCACTTTCGGTGCAGGTGTCATGCCATGATGCGCGCCCGGAGTAGGTCGAGGCCCGCCCGGCCGTACATGGAACGCTTGATGAGCTTGAGCTTGTTGATCTTACCTTCGACTGGTCCAGTGCTCCACGGCAAAATCAATGCGGCGCGCACGGCATCGATATCGCGCCGGAGGCCGCGCGCGAACGAAGCGATGGCGCTTCAGCCGCCGCATCCTATACCAGGTCCAGCCATAATTCATGGCTATCCCACGCAGAGCCAATTCGTGAGGCTCCATACTATATGTGTTTGCCGTACTGGAGCGGGCATGGCAAGGATGCCCCCAATAATCCCGCAAACGGTGGTTGCGACCGAGTTCGCACCAGCGTGGACGGCCGGGCATTTATAACTCCTCACAACCGCCAGGAATGAGAATTGGATAACGGACAAAGCAGCTTCGGCGATAAGCCTGGGCTAGAAGACGCGGTGCCGGTCACGGAGCCCGCGCCCGTCGTACAATCAGTCGATTCCACACCGGGGCGCCGGCAGCGCCTACGCAAGCCGCTGCTGCTCGCAGCGCCAGTGATTGCGCTGGCGTTGGGGCTGTTCTTCTATCTGAGCGGCGGACGCTATCAGGACACGGACAACGGCTATCTCCAGTCTGGGTTGGTACCAGTCAGCGCCAGTGTCAGCGGCCCGGTGATCGCAGTGGCAGTGGTCAACAACCAACGGGTAAAGGCGGGCGATGTGCTGTTCCGCATTGATCCGGCGCCGTACCAGGCGGCAGTTGACGAGGCGGAGGCGGAACTTGCCAACGCTAGGACCCAAGTTTCATCGCTACGTGCCAACTATCGCGAAGGTGAAGCCGGGTTGCAGGCGGCACAGGCTCGCCTCGCCTACGCGACCCGCGAGGCGGCACGCCAGAAGTCGCTGCTCGCCGAGGGAATATCCTCCCAGAACCAGTATGATCAGGCTGTGCTCGCGGCGCAGACGGCGCGCCAGCAGATCCAGACCTCCGTTCAGCAGAATGCCGGCGTCGCCGCGACGCTGACGGGTAGCATCAACGCTCCAACCGAGCGCCAGCCCGGTGTCCAGCGCGCCCAGGCGGCGCTTGAGCGCGCGCGCCTCAACCTTGGTTATACGGTGGTGCGCGCAGCGCAGGACGGCATCGTCACCAAGGTGAACCAGCTTCAGGTCGGCAGCTATGTCGCGGCGTCGAAGCCGGTGTTCACCCTCGCCGGCACGAAGCTATGGGTCGAAGGCAATTTCAAGGAGGACCAGTTGGCTCACATGCGGGTCGGCCAGCGTGCGACCTTCCGCGTCGATGCCTTCCCTGACCTCAAGCTCACCGGGCGGCTGGCAAGCTTCAGCCCGGGCACCGGCAACAGCTTCTCGCTGCTCCCGGCGGAGAACGCGACGGGCAACTGGGTGAAAGTCGTCCAACGCCTGCCCGTCGAATTCAGCATCGACCAGCTGCCCAAGGACGTGCCGTTGCATGCCGGGCTCAGCGTCGAGGTGACGGTCGATACAGGCTACAAACGCCACCTGTTCGGCAGCGCGACCGAGAAACGATGACTGCAATCTATCCCGACCCGGTCGCTCGCCGCTTCATCACCGCGTCGGTGATGGCGGCGACCGTGATGAACTCGCTCGACAGCACTATCGCCAACGTCGCGCTGCCGCACATCCAGGGCAGCGTGTCGGCATCGGGCGAGGAGATTACCTGGGTCCTCACGTCGTACATCGTGGCAGCGGCCATCATGACGCCGCTGACCGGCTGGCTCGCCGGTCGATTCGGGCGCAAGCGGCTTATGTTGTGGTCGATCGTCGGGTTCACCGTCGTATCGGGGCTGTGCGGCATCGCCAACAGCCTGAGCGAACTGGTCGGCTTCCGCCTGCTTCAGGGCGTCTTCGGCGCGGCGCTGGTGCCGATGAGCCAGGCCATCCTGCTCGACATCAACCCGCCGGAACGGCACGGCCCCGCCATGGCGGTTTGGGGCATGGGTGCAATCCTCGGCCCGATCATCGGTCCGGCGCTGGGCGGCTGGCTCACGGACAACCTATCATGGCGATGGGTGTTCTACATCAACCTGCCGATCGGGCTGCTCGCTTTCGCCGGCCTTTCGGCGTTCCTGACAGAGACAAAGGATGCAATGCGCCCACGGCTCGACCTGTTCGGCTTCGCGATGCTCGCGCTCGCGCTGGGGTCAATCCAGCTGATGCTGGACCGCGGCCAGACCAAGGACTGGTTCAGCTCTCTCGAGATATGCATCGAAGCAGCGCTGGGCGTCTTCTTCGGCTACTTGTTTGTCGTCCATACGCTAACCGCGAAAAAGCCATTCATTGATATCGGCATGTTCAAGGATCGTAACTTCCTCACCGGTTCGATCTTCGGCTTCTTTCTTGGTACCGTGCTTTTCGGCGTCCTCGCGTTGCTGCCTACGATGCTGGAGACACTGATGGGATATCCCGTCGTCCTCACCGGCCTTGTTACGGCACCACGCGGGGTCGGCACACTTATCTCGATGATCGTTGTTGGGCGGCTCATCAAAAAAGTCGACGCGCGGCTCCTGATCTTCATCGGCTTCGCGATTGCCGCCTTTTCGCTGCACATCATGTCGGGCTTTTCGCTCGGCATGGACGAGCGCCTGGTAATCCTCTCAGGCTTCATCCAGGGTATCGGGACCGGCCTCGTCTTCGTGCCGCTGACAACAATCGCCTTTGCAACGCTTGACATAAAGTACCGCAATGAGGGTGCGGCGATCTTCACCCTCACGCGCAACATCGGCTCGGCGGTTGGCATATCAGTGTTGCAGGCCCTCACTATTCGCAACAGTGCCACGGTACATTCCCGTCTCGTCGAGGGCATCCGGCCCGATAATCCGGTCATGACGCAAGGCTTTGACTTCGACGTGCCGAGCGCGGTCGCCGCACTGAACGCCCAGATTACACGCCAGGCGGCGATGGTTTCCTATGTCGATGCGTTCTGGCTCCTCTTCCTTCTGACCCTGGCAGTGATCCCGCTGCTGCTGCTGATGCGCGGGCCCCGCGCCGACGCCGGCGAGGGTCCGACGATCCACATGGACTGAATTCGATGCGTATCGCTTCCCTACTCCTCGCCGCCACCCTGGCAGGCTGTACCGTAGGCCCCGACTTCATAAGGCCGCAGGCTCCGACCGCTACGGCCTATCAGCCGGCTGGCGAGGCGGTATCGTCTCGCGCCGTGCTCGGCACCGGGCCGGAGCAGCGCTGGTGGACCGCGTTCGGCTCGCCACAGCTAAACGCGCTGGTCGATCGCGCTTTGACCAACAACCGCAGCCTAGCCGCGAGCAATGCCACCCTTGCAGCCTCGCTCGACGAGCTGCGAGCGGTCTCGGGCCGGCGGCTGCCCCAGATCGACGCCAATGCGCGGGCCGATCAACAGCAGGTCAACCTTGCGGGGTTCGGCTTCTCCGGGGTCAATCCGCTCGCGTCGGGCGGCAATCCGGAATTTCACCTGTATTCGGTGGGCGGCGGCATCAGCTACGACTTGGATTTGTTCGGTGGGCTTCGTCGTCAGGTCGAGCAGAGTGCCGCCCGGGCGGAGGCGCAGCAACGCCAGACCGAGGCCGCACACCTCACTCTTGCAGGCCAGGTGGTGAATCAGGTGCTGGCGATTGCGGCTCTGCGCGCACAGATCGCCACTGCCAACAGGCTGCTAGCCGAAGATCAGCGCAACGTGGATCTAACTCAGAAACGCCGGGCCGGGGGCGAAGGCACGCTCGTCGAGGTGCTGAATGCACAGAGCCAATATGCCGCAGACCGCAGCGATCTACCCCAGCTTGACCAGCAACTCGCGGAAGCTCGCCACCTCCTCGCTACGCTGATCGGGATCGCACCAGCCGAGTTGGAACCGACCGACTTTGATCTCGCGCAATTGGCGCTCCCCCCGTCTGTTCCGGTCGCCCTACCCTCGGAGCTGGTGCATCGGCGTCCCGATATCCTCCAGGCAGAGGCTGAACTGCATGCAGCTGCAGCGGGCGTGGGCGTTGCAACCGCGCGGCTTTATCCCGACATCACGCTCGGCGCGACGCTCACGCAAGGAGCACCCGCGGTCGGCGACCTCGTGAAGAACGCCTTTCGGGGCTACGACCTGTTCGCCGGCCTGACTGCGCCTATTTTCCACGGCGGGACCTTGAAGGCCGAGCGCGCGGCGGCGATCAACCGCGCCAAGGCGAGCGAGGCCACCTACCAGCAAACGGTGCTTAACGCCTTTGGCCAAGTCGCCGATCTACTCTCTGCGATCCAGAGTGATGCCCGCTCAGTAGCCAACCAGAGCGAGTCTCTTTCAGTCGCCGAGCGCTCGCGCTACCTGTCGCGTCGCAGCTTCGAAGTGGGCAATTCCGGCATCCTACAGGTGCTCGAGTCCGAGCGCCTTTACCAGCGTGCAAGCAACGGCCTCGTCCTTGCCCGCACCCGACAGTTTCTCAACGTCGCGCGACTGTACGTTGCGACTGCGGGCGGCTGGCGTTCACTATCAGGGTCAAATCCCGGCAAAGGTACGTAACGCGACATAGGATTTCAGTCGCCCCATCGAAGGCTCTCGGGTTGTAAATCCGTCAGTTTGTCGATCGCTTCCTGGATATTTTCGAGGGCCTCGCTGAGGTCGGAGA
>NZ_JABBGL010000029.1:0-39737 GCF_012927365.1 Sphingobium sp. TB-6
GTACAGATAGCGAACATGTGCTTGCATCAAGTGGCCCCGCTCGTCCGTGCCAGGTTGAGCGGTCGCCGTTTAGCTGGCATCGCGGCCGCGCGATCCCATAGGAAGTCGCCTGAGAAGGCGATATGCCCCCAGCCAACGGGCGAGGTGTGCGCCAACAGTTCGTCCGACACGTCTTCGCCGATCGTGCGAAGATGCGCGACCGCATCCGCGATGTAGGTCGAGTTCCAATAGACAATCGCGGCAATGATGGGGGCGGTACATAGAACGGACCCAGATATACGCTAAGGTTTCGCCGGGCCTTCGACGGCGTGCATCTGGCGAAGCGGCCTGAGGGCCGGCGATGGCGCATCGGGGTCGGTCCAAAGATAATCGCCGGTGAGGTTGATGTGCTGCCATCCGAGCGGCGAAAGGTGTTGCAGCAGGTCCGGCGGGATCGACCGGCCTAGACTGGCAAGATGCATGCGGGCGGCTTGCATGTAGGGGTCGATTCCGGGTGAGGGCGAAATGACGCCCTAAGCTTCGGCACCCTTGGGCCAGAGGTATTCGCCGGTGAGGAGGATATGCGCCCACCCGAGCGGTGAAATATGGGCCAGCAGATGGTCAGGGGTATCAAGCCCTTCGCGTCGGCGGGCTTCGACGGCATGGCCGAGATGCAAGGTGTTCCAGTAGACGATGACGGCGGTGAGCAGGTTGAGGCCGGCGATGCGGTAATGCTGCCCTTCTGTCGTACGGTCGCGGATTTCGCCTTGGCGACCGATGCGTAAGGCGTTCTTCAGCGCGTGGTGCGCTTCGCCCTTGTTGAGGCCGACCTGCGCGCGGCGCTGCATGCCGGCATCGAGGATCCATTCGATGATAAATAGCGTCCGTTCGATCCGGCCAACCTCGCGCAGCGCGGCGGCCAGATCGTTCTGGCGCGGATAAGCGGCGAGCTTGCGCAGGATGCGGCTTGGCGCGACCTGGCCAGCACTCATGGTGGCAGCGCAGCGAAATAGATCGGGCCAATTGGAGACGATCAGCACTTCGCGCGCCTTCCCGCCCACCAGCGGACGTAACTCGCTGGGCGTGGCGGCGGGATCGAACACGTAGAGCCGTTTAGACGGAAGATCGCGGATGCGCAGCACCAGGCGGTAGCCGAGCGTGGCGCTGATCCCGAACAGATGGTCGGTGAACCCGCCAGTGTCGGCGTATTGCTCCTCGATCCGTCGCCCGGCCTCATTCATCGTCAGCCCGTCGAGCAAGTATGGGGCTTCGCTGACGGTCGCCGGGATGGTCCGCGATGCGAACGGCGCGAAGCGGTCGTTGACGTGGGTATAGGCCTTGATGCCGGGATCGTTGCCATAGCGAGCGTTGACCGTGTTCATCGCCTCGCCCTGTCGCGCGGCGGGGTAGAATTGACCATCGGCGGATGCGGTAGTGCCCATACCCCAGACCTGCGCCATCGGCAGATCGCCTTGTGCGGCGACCACACGGGCCAGCGCCTGATCGATCGCCTCGCGTTCGACGTGCCAGCGCGCGAGCCGAGAGAGTTGCCAGTAATCATGGGTGTTGGAAGCCTCGGCCATCTTGCGCAGGCCCAGGTTCAAACCTTCTGCGAGCAGGACATTGAGCAGGCCGATCCGGTCGCCGCACGGAACGCCGGTGCGCAGGTGCGTGAAGGCCTCGGTGAAGCCGAGCGCGGCATCGACGTCGAGCAGCAGGTCGGTGATGCGGACGGGCGGCAGGCGGCGATACAGATCGAGCACCAGATCATCAATTCCATCCGGCGCATCGGCGGTGAGGCGATCGATGCGCAGCGTTCCGTCTTCGATGCTGCCTTTCGGGATCGTGCCGTTACGCGCGGCGCGACCGAGCCGGGCCAGGCCATCGGCGAGACGGGCCTTGCGATCGGCTAACCAGACATACGGGTCGGACGGTACGGCCAGCTTCGCAGCATGCGCGACTTCCATCGACACGAGGACGTTACGGAGGTCACCATACCGATGCGAGCGGTCGAGCCAGATGTCGCCCGAGCGTAGCGCGTCACGCAGGTGGAACATGACCGCGACCTCTCGGAGACGGGCATCATCGTCGCCTTTCGCTCGCAACTGTCTCCGCCATTTGGAATGCGGCCGCAGGAAATCGTCAGTCGCCGGGGGCGTGCCTTTGGTGGCGATGGCGGTCACCGCGTTCAGCAAGGGCCGGGCGACCGGCGCGGCTTCGAGGTCGAGGCAGCGCAACATGCGCGGGGCATAGCGACGGAAGCGGTGATAGCCCTGATCGACATGGGCCAGCGGATCGTCACCCAACGTGTCCGTCAGCGTCCGGGCGGTAGCGACGAGGCGGGTCAAATGCCCCCATCCCGCCGCATCCGCGATCGCATCCTCCAGCGACGCACCGCCGCCATGCGCTTCGAGCAGCGATTGTCCGAGCGCGGCGAAGCCCGCCAGCGTCGCAGTGACCGCACCCCTGTTATCTGCGATCCGAGCGTCATGCAGCTGCTTCGCCTCCCGCCAGGTACGCCCGACGATCCGGTCATGTGTTTCGATCACCGCATCCGCAGTCGCGGTTGCCCACTCGATCATACAGACCGCGAGGATGGCGCGACGCCGGTCGGCACTCAGATCACGCAGACCATCGGCGAAGTAGCGTTCGCCCTGTCGCCGCAACCTGGCGACGCGATGCGGTGGGACTCCGGCAAGCAGACCGGCATCGAGGTCCATCGCACGCAGGAACTCCAATCGATCGAGTAGCCGGTTCGCCGCGGCGGAATTGTTGCCCGGCTCGATCCGGCGCAGCCAGATGAAGCGGCTGATCGCGCCCGGCAGCATTTCAGTGGTCAGCTCGTCGAGCCGAGCGCAGGTCGCGGGATTGAGCCGCTCGGCGATCCGCCTTTCAATTCGGCGTTCGGCCGCGACGAGCGCATCCGCGCACAACCGCTCGATAGTTGTGATCGCGGGCAGGATGGTCATAGTGTCACGGCAGCGAGCGATGAAACGCCGGGCGAGATCGTCGTTGGAGCGTGCCTGTTCGGCTTCGGCGAACAGCCATTCACGAAAAGCCTGCGCTCGCGGACCCTGTCCGGGGAACGTCCTGTACCCGGGTCGTGCGGCTGAGCGGAACAGGAAAGTGTTATAAGGAACTGTTTGGCTCGATACAGCGATAGATGGTTGCCGGGTGGACGTTGAAGGTTCTCGCGATGGCGCTGATGGACTTGCCGTCGAGCACGAGCTGGCGGGCGAGCGCGGCCTGATCGGGTCGCATTTTCTTTGGGCGTCCGAAGGCCACGCCGCGCGCCCTCGCAGCCTTTCGCCCCTCGTCGGTTCGCTTCAGGATGAGGGACCGTTCGAACTGGGCGATGCCGGCGAACACGGTCATGATCATCACGCCGGAGGGCGACGTGGTGTCGGCCCAGGGTTCATCAAGCGATTGTAATCCAGCCTGCTTTTCCTTGATGCGTTCCGCAATGTGCAGGAGATCGATCGTGGATCGTGCCAGGCGGTCGAGGCGTGCGACCACCAGCACGTCGTCCTTGCGCAGGTGCGCCATCAGCCTTTCGAGCTCGGGGCGACCGCGCGCCGTCCCCGATATCTTCTCCTCGAACATCATTTCGCAACCGGCCTGCGAGAGCCGTCCGCGCTGGATGTCGAGGTTCTGGTCCTCGGTGGAAACGCGTGCGTAGCCCAGTTTCATGCGGCCGCTCCGAGTAGCGTGCGAAAGTTACTGCAAAAGGACTTTGTTTCGCACATATGTTTTGCGAAGAAATTGCCCTTGTTTCCTGGTGCCGCCCTCCGCCTTCGCAAAAGTTGAAAGTTTCGCACAGTATGCCGACCCGTCACCTCACTGACGCCCAGCGTCAGAGGTTTGCTCGCTTCGACGGCGAACCGTCGGCCGACCAGCTTGCGCGATATTTCCATCTGGACCAGACCGATCGCGACCTCATTGGAGCGCTGCGCGGCGACCATAATCGGCTTGGCTTTGCCGTAATGTTGACGAGCGTCCGATTTCTGGGCGCATTTCCCATTTCGGCCGCGGAGATCCCGGCGTCGGTGTTGGCGATCGTGATCGAGCAGCTGGACCTTGAGCCCACCACCGGCGTGCATGCGTATTTTCAGGGGAGCCGACGCATACGGCACCTCGCGCTTATCCGGACGCATTGCGGCTTCACGGACTTTGGCGACAACGCGGTGGCGCGTTTCCGGCTGACGCGGTGGCTCTACGCCCTGTGCTGGAGCGGTGATGATCGACCCGCCCCGTTGATCGATCGCGCGGCCGCCTGGCTGATCGCCAACAAGGTGCTGCTGCCGGGCGTCACGGTGCTCGAGCGCCTGGTCGGCAGAATCCGCGATCATGCGCGCACCCGGCTTTGGCGGAATCTGGTCGCCTGTCTGAGCGATGACCAGCGCGCACGCATCGCCGCGCTGTTTGACGAAGGGGACACGTCGACGTTCGCCGCCCTGGACGCGCTGCGCACCATTCCCTCCAAGCGCATGCCGACCGAACTCTACCGCCACCTCGATCGGCTCGATGCGGTCCGCGCGTTCAATCTGCGGCCATCGCCGCCACGGGGCGTTCCCGCCACAAGCCTTGAGCGGCTCGCGCGGGTGGCGCGCGTTGGCAAGCCATCGGCCATCGCCGTTCTTCAGGAGCCGCGTCGAACCGCGACCATAGCCGCGCTCTTTCATACGCTCGAAGCGGCCGCTCAGGACGATGCAGCCGAGCTGGCCGAGGCTCTGCTCGCGGACATGGTCAAGGGAGCCGAAGCCGCCGACAAGCAGGCCCGGCTGCGCAGCCTGCGCGATCTCGATGGCGCTGCGATGCTGCTTCATAGGGTGGGTCTGCTGGTATTGACCGACGACGCCTTGCCCCTTTCCGAATGGCGGGACACGCTCTTCGAGCAATTGCCTAGGCCCGATATCGAGGCGGCCATGGCTAAGGTGGAGGCAATCGCCAGGCCTGTTGACACAAAGCCCTACGACCAACTGCGCACGAAATGGCGGAGCGCCCGACGACTGTTTCGCGAAGTCGTCACCCGCATCGAGACCGATGCCGCCCCGGGCGGCAAAGCCGTCAAGGCCGCGATAAGCTACCTCAAGGGCGTGGACGACTGGTCGTCGCTCGCCAGGATGCGCGGTGCGCCGACCGCCGCGATCCCGAAGGCGTGGCGGCAGGTCCTGGATCATGACGGCAGGGTGCATAACCCGAAAGCCTATGTCTTCGCGATCATCGATGCGTGGCGTCTCGCGATCAAGCGTCGCGACGTGTTCGCCACGCCGGGCATCCGATACGGCGATCCCCGGCGCGGGATGCTCGAGGGCGAGAGCTGGCACACGTCCAGGTTGATGGTCGCACGCGCGCTGGGCCGATCCCTCGACGCCAATAGCGAGATCGACGGTCTCTCGCGCCTGCTCGACGAGGCATATCGCCATGTCGCCGCGCGCAGCGTCGACAATCCGGACCTGCGGTTCGAGACGGTCGCCGGCAAGACCGGGATCGTCGTCACGCCCCTCGATAAGCTCGATGAACCCGAGAGCCTGCGTGCGCTTCGCGCGACCATCCAGACCCGCATGCCGAAAGCGGGCATGCCGGACATCTTTCTTGAAGTCATGGCGCGAACCGGATTTGCCAAATCCTTTAGCCATCTGAGCGAGCGTCAGGCCACCGTCGAGCATTTCGAAACAAGCCTGTGCGCGGTCCTGGTCGGCGGTGCCTGCAACATCGGCCTTGAGCCGGTGGTCCGCCCGGAATTTGCGGCGCTGCGGCGCGACCGGCTTTCCTGGGTCAGTCAGAATTTCATTCGCCCCGAAACCATCGCCGCGGCGAACGCCGCGATCGTTGCCGCGCACAGTCGTCTGGATATCGTCCGTCACTGGGGCGCCGGCGAGGTGGCCAGCGCCGACGGCATGCGTTTCGTCGCTCCATCGAGCGCCATACACGCCGGTCCCAACCCCAAATATTACGGCCAGGAGCGCGGCGTCACCTGGTACAACATGATCTCCGATCAGTTCAGCGGTCTGGCCGGCGCGGTCATCCCCGGCACCTTGCGCGACAGCCTGGTCGTCCTGGCGCTCCTGTTGGAGCAGGAGACCGAACTCGAACCGCTGGAAATTATGACCGACACCGCCGCCTATTCCGACGCCATTTTCGGCCTGTTCTGGCTCCTGGGTTACCGTTTCAGTCCGCGTCTGGCGGACATCGGCGGCGCGAAGCTCTGGCGGATCGACCGCCAGGCGACTTACGGACAATTCGATGCGCTCGCCTGGGGCAGGATCAACATCGCTCTGATCCGGGAAAACTGGCCGGACCTGATCCGCCTGGCCGGATCGCTCAAGCTTGGTCACCTCAAGGCCGCAGGCGTCATGCGCATGCTGCAGGTCAAAGACCGCCCGACGACGCTGGCCAAGGCCCTGTCCGAACTCGGGCGCATCATCAAGACGCTGCACATCCTGCGCTACATCGACGACCGACCATTCCGGCGTCGGATATTGTTTCAGCTCAACCGGCAGGAGTTGCGCCACAAGCTCGGGCGGCGCGTCCATCACGGCGACCGCGGCGAAATCAGAAGCCCTCTGCGCCAAGGCCAAGGTGAGCAGCTTGGCGTCCTTGGTCTCGCCCTCAACGCCATCGTCCACTGGAACGCCGTCTACATGCAGGAAGCCGTGCGCCAACTCGGGGATGCAGGGACACCCGCGTTGCCCGCCGATATCGCCCGACTTTCGCCGATATCCTGGCGTCACATCAATTTCCTCGGGCGCTACGACTTCTCCGTGCCCGACGCCGTCGCCAACGGCGGTCTCAGGCCGCTACGCCAACCTAATTCCGAATGGGACTTTTGAAAAGAAATATCGACCCTTACGACACTTTCCTGTTCCGCTCAGCCGCACGACCCGTTTTCCGGCCGGCGCCGCCGGTCGATGTGAACCAGGTCGTCATCCGCCAGAATGTAATGCCGCAGCAGCGACGCCTCGTCGGTCGGCAGGTCAAGCAGCGCCGACCGCTGCCGGGCGCTCAGGATGTGGCGTCTCGGCATGTGGCAGTGTCCCTGTTGAACAGAAGTCTGTTTTGGACAACACTCACCCCACGCAAATCAAGGGTTTTTGAAGCCTGATTTCAGGAAGGTTCAATTGGGACAACGCGCCGCCATCTACGCCAGGGTCTCGACCGCCGACCAGTCGTGCGAGCGGCAGCTGCGTGACCTCGCCGGTTTCGCCGAGCGTGGCGGCTATGAGGTCATCGACGTTTTTCGCGAAACCGCCTCAGGGATGAAGGCCAACCGCTCGGCGCGCGCCGAAGTGATGAAACTGGCGCAGGCCCGCCACATCGATGCGATCCTTGTCACCGAACTCAGCCGGTGGGGACGCTCGACCCAGGACCTGCTCGATACGCTAAACCGGCTGTCGGGTTGGCGGGTATCGGTAGTCGCGATGAGCGGGATGACGTTCGAGGTCGATACACCGCACGGGCGAATGATGGCTACGATGCTCGCCGGCATCGCGCAATTCGAGCGCGACATGCTGAGCGAGCGCGTTCGGTCCGGTCTCGCCGCGGCGCGGGCGCGGGGTCGCAAACTCGGGCGACAGGCCGGCGACCGCCCCAAGTCCGACCGGCTCGCCCCCAAGGTGCTGGCGCTCGTTGCCGAAGGTCGCAGCTATCGTTGGATCGGGCGCGACCTCGGCCTCAGCAAGAACACCGTCGCCGCGATCGTGGGGCGGGCGCGGTTGGACACGGCCCCTGACATTGAAATAGCAGAGTAATCAGTTTTCACCTCCCGCCCCCGCCGAGAGGGCGCCAGTCGCCCCATATCGGCCTGTCGCTGAAGCTGCCGTACATTCATCGACCAGCAGATTGGGTGCCGCTTGTCGGACGCGACGCCAGTCTAACGGGCAAACCTGCTGAACAACCCCCATCCCGCCAAGCCGGCGGCTGTACCCAGCGTACCGGCAATCAGATAAGCACCGACCGCGTTGCTCGGGGTGAACAGCCCACCCGTGACATAGCCAATGATGACGGCGCTGCTCGTGACTGCGCCATAAATAGCTGCAACCTTCCCATGGTGGTCAGTCGGCGTTTCGTTTTGCAGCATCGTGCGTACCGCCACATTGTGCACGCTGTTGGCAACTCCGCCGAATACGAAAACCATCCCGATCAACATGATGGTGGCCGCGCCGACCAAAGCGGCGCTGCCGATCACCAGCATGGTCACGCCAATCATAGTGGCCGCAACGAAAGCCAAAGGAGCAGGTCGGCGCATCGGCCGCGCACCTGCCGCGAGAGCGCCCAGGATCATGCCGGCGGCCCAGCAAGCGGTTACCAGGCCAAATGAGAGGGGGCCTTGCTTCAGCGTCACTGTGATCAGGAACACGAATGCTACATCTGCGATGGCAGAGGCAAAGACCTCCAAAGCCAGCGATCCTGTCATCACCGTGATCCGCCGGTTGCGGAGGATCGGCCAGTACTCGGCGAGCAATGTACGAGGTTCCTGCTCATCCGGCGCTATCGGCCGGCGCAAGCCGCTGGCCAGGATCACGGTGGCGAGCAAGACGTAGCTGGCAGCATCAATGAGCAAAGCACTGCGCGCGCCGATCCACGCAATCAGGATACCGCCCGCTACCGGACCTGCAAGCATCCCAACACCGCGCACAAGCTCAAGCACGGAATTCGCGCGGCTGAGCGGCATGCCAAGTGCTGTCGCCAGTACGGGTATAAGCGCGAAGGTCGCCGTTCCGCTGATGGCGAAGCAGATGCTGAGCACGCTTGCGCCAACGAGCGTCGGCAACATCGCCGTGTTGCCGGCAATCCAGGCGAGAAGCGCCGCTTGTGCTAGGCCGGTGACGACAAGTATTCTGCCAGCATCACGCCTATCGACAAAGCGACCGATGAACGGAGCAGCGATTAAACCAGGTAGCAGCTGCGCAATCAGCAGCATGGGCACGGCAAAACGCGTCTCGTTCTCGGCAGCCCGAAACATCAGAGTGATGAGGGAGATCTCGTCACCAATGGTGGAGACAGTTAAGGTCACCAGCACAAGCCAGCCCCAGCCCGATCTGATCCGTACAGCTACCGTCCCGGGTCCCTCCATAACAGGCATTTGTCTGAGGCAGGGTGCTGAAGCAACTTATTTGCCCGACGGGCGCTCGACCGGAAGATATTCAGGGCAGTGCTTCCGCAAAGCCCGCTGCGTACAGAAAAACCGGGCGAGCTCGAGATGGCAGCGAGTAGAGGATCGCTGTCGGAAAGCCACCAATCCGTTCTCCAGCCAAACCCGGCCATTTCGCTTAGGGTGTCATTTCGCCCTCAGCCGGAACCGACCCCAATCCGTCAACTTCTCGATAATTTATGGCATTGTGGTTGCCCATTTCGTTGATGCAAAAGTTTTGATTTTTGCATCAAAAGCGACCGGGATGGCAAAGATCGACCTGAACGAAAGACCGTTTTTGGATCCCCCCATTTGTGACTCGAGCGTCCGCTAATGGGGTTGCGATCGGAACACCGGCCTTCGACTCCCGCAAGCACAAAAACGGCCATCTTCCGCATCAATGTGCGACAAACAGGTGTTTGCCGACACCTGAGCGGGGCTGTCGGCGCTTAGCGTATATCTGGGTCCGTTCTATGTACTGACCCCAACTAGGACTCAGCGACCTCCGGCGATAAAGACCCTCATACGGTTCTCGAAATGTTCTCGCTTAGCGTTGTCTGGCGTACGTTCCACGCCATGCCCTCATGCAGGCGATAAATTACGCTCCGCCCTCGTCGGCATGGGGAAGTGGACAATCGACATCATCAAGCGCTCGGACAGCGCCAAAGGCTTCGAAGTGCTCCCCCGACGATGGGTAGTTGAACGCACTTTCGCATGGCTCGGCCGCTGCCGACGGCTCGCCAAGGACTGGGAAAAGTCCATCGCATCTTCAACCGCTTGGGCACTGATCGCTTCAATCCGCATGCTCACGCGCAGAACTGCAAGATATTGCTTCGCTTGAGAAACTTCTGAATCAGGCACTCAGCGCACCCGACAGGGGTGCAAACCGTCAAATCGCTAACGGGTCAACTCAACCGGCATTGTCCGCAAGGCGTTCAAAGCGCTGCCCACTTTTGAGCATGCTGTGCATGACGACGGCAAGCTTCCTTGCCACCGCGACTGTCGCGCGCTTGAACCCGAGCTTCTCGCGCAGCGCCAGCCCCCAGGTTCGCAGAGCGCTGTCTGCGGTGACGCGCGTCAAGATTGTGGCTGCCGCCTCGTAGAGCAGAGATCGCAGCTGGGTGTCGCCACGGCGAGAAATATGGCCTCCATAGTCCACCTCGCCCGACTGATAGCGCCTGGTCGTCAGCCCAAGCCACGCGCCGACCGAACGTGAGGATCGGAAATTGGCCGGATCCTCGATGGCAGCCACGTAGGACGAAGCGGTCACTGCGCCGACGCCCGGGATCGACATCAGCAGGGCAGATGCTTCGTTCATTCGCGCCGAAGTTATCAGTTGCCGGTCCAACTCGGCCGCTCGGGATCGCAGACTTCGCCACCCCTCCAGAAGGGGGAGCATGATCCGCGCCAAGGCAGCATCGCCGGCTAAAAGGCGACGGACGTGGTCCTCGAAGACGCGGCCGGCACCCTTGGGCACAATGAGGCCGAACGTCTTCATCAGTCCGCGGATCTGGTTCGACAACTGGCCGATGGTCTTGCGCAACTGACCGCGCGCAGCGACCAGCGTCCTGGTCAGCATGCTGTCGAAGCCTTTGACCCGGACCGTCCGGTAGAACCCAACCTCGGCCAGATGCGCCAGACCGTCGGCGTCGTTCGCATCGGTCTTGTTGGCGGCCATGTCGAGCGCAGCCTTGGCATGGCGCGCGTCGATGCAGATCGCCGGCAATCCCTCCGCGTTCAATGCATGATAGAACCATCGACAGCGGCCCCGTCTCAAACACCACCCGCTCGACGATCGGCGCATGTTTGCGGATCAATATCGCCAGCGCCTGTGGATCGGATGCACATTTTCCGCGCCAGACACGCTTGCCGTCTCGCCGAACCGAAACGGCTGTCTCTTTCAACGAAACGTCCAGACCAATATACTCGCCCATGGTTGTTCTCCATTTGATGCTGGGCCCGGCCAACAGTCGTGAGCCCGTTCTTCATCCTATCGGGGAACAACCACTCGCTGTGCAGCAATCGCATCCGCGTTCGGCGCTCCCGCGATTACCCCATGTTTTCTGTTCCGTTGCTACTCAACCCCATCGGTCAGCTCGATCGTCGCAAGATCATGGCACGGCACGCCGGCGTTGCCGGTGCTTTCCCCGTGGAGGATGCATATCGCCCTCATGGCTATTTCAGTAGCAGGGCGTCGGCCCCCTGCCCTTTCAGCAGCTTCACCGCTTTCCTGTCGAACGACACGAAAGTTTCGCCGCCGTGATATCGGCCGTCAAACGCGATCACCCCATCCGCGAAGTCGCCGCCAGCATCGAGGACAGCAAGACCTGCTTCGACAATAGGACGGTTCACCACGACATTGCGCGTGTTCATAAAACGGCGGATCGCGGCGGCCACGTCGGGCCGCGCCGCCTCGTAGCTTCGTTCCATCACCCATGCGAGTTCACAGAGGGAATGGACGCTGATCGCCACGGAATCCGCTTCCTTGAGCGTTTCGATCGCAAGCTTTTGCTGCGCCTCATCGCCGGGAACAACCAAGCGCAGCAGCACATTCGTATCAGCGGTAATCTTCATTTCTTGTCCATGCCGGCCATGCCGGAGGCAGCGCCCGCTTCGGCGATCGCGTCATTGATCTCTTCAATCGACAGCCGCGCGCCATTCGTCTTTCCGGCGAAAAAGTTTCGCAGATCGTCCCAGGAGCCATCGGGTTCATCGGCCTTCAGCTCCGCCTTCCCATCGGGCAGCAGGTCGAGTCTGATCTTGTCACCGGGCCGGATGCCGAGATGCTTCAGAACATCCTTCCGGAAAGTCACCTGGCCCCGCGCAGTTACGCTTAATGTCGTCATGGCTAATACCTCCGTATCGCACGATAGTAATGCATAATAGCATTATTTTCAAGGTCGAAATCCTGATAGCCAAAATGACTAAGCTACTAAGCGACTAAGCGACTAAGTTGTTAAACGCCTGCCGCTGGCGCGGCACCGTGGCTCTAGTCGCTCGCTCCCCAAGCCCGCAAGCGGTCTTGTAGGGGTATACTGTGAGGACCGCGCGCAGATGACTGGAGCTGGCCGGAGCGCCGCTTTGCCCGATCGAGGATCATGGGGTCATGGCGCATGAACTGCTGGGCGACGACGAGAGTGAGAAGGAAAACTAAGCCACTAACCTGCTAAGCGGCATGACTTGCCTACTAAGCGACTAAGCGATATAAGCCGCATAGTCGCTTAGTAGGAGCCGTCATGCAAACTTGGGCCATCATCGCGCAGAAGGGCGGGCAGTCGAAAACGACCATCGCCACCGCCTTCGCCGTCGAGGCCGCCTGCGAAGGGGCGGCCGTTGTGATCCTCGATGCCGACGACCGGCAAGGGTCCGCGCTCTATTGGTCGGAGCGGCGCGATACCGACGATGTGATGGTGAAGGACAGCAGCGTCGCGGGCTTGCCGCTGCACGTCTCGCGTGGGCGCGAGAGCGGCAAACTGGACCTTATCATCATCGACACGCCAGCGAACTCCAAGGACATCGCCATGTTGGCCGCCGAGCAGGCCGATTTCGTGGTGATCCCGGTCGCGCCCAGGGGGCTGGACGTTCATTCGGTTCTCCAGACCGTCAAGCAGGTGCAGCAGGCGGGAACGCCGTTCGCGGTGATCCTAACCCAAGTGCCGCACCAAGGCGGGGAGGGGGCCGAGGCCCGCGCGGGCTTCGCCGCGAAGGGCATCGCCGTGTTCGATTCCGTGCTGCACTTCCGCAAGGACTTCTACAAGGCGACGCCGATCGGCAAGACGGCGGTCGAACTGGAGCCGGACAGCAAGGCGGCGACCGAGTTACGCGCCGCCTATGCGGAGGCTAAGCGACTAAGCGGTTATGCGAATAAGCCACTAAGCGAGGTAGCCTGATGGCCAAGAAATCCTCCGCCCTCGCCGGAATCTTCGATGATCCCGAACCCGAGGCATCGCCCACGCCCGTTCCAGCGCCCGAGCCGGTGCCTCAACCGGAACCCGCAGCCCGATCGCGGCCTAAGCGGGCAGGGGAGGGCGCGCGCGGCGCATCCAGCGCGGCGCCGGCACGGCGCAGCAGTCACCCGGGCAAGAAACCCGTGCTGATCCATATCCCCGAGGATATGCACCGCACCTTGCGGCAATTGAGCGTCGAGGAAGGGGGCGAGCCGCTGACCGTCGTCACCGAGCGGCTGTTGCGGCAATATCTCGTGTCGCGAGGCCATACCCGGTTCGCCCCGTGAACAAGCGCCGCGATCCCAATCCCACGTTTGACCTGTTCATTCCGCTGGTGAACGACCTTCCGCTGAAAGATCAGCGGGAGGTGATGGAGCGGCCGTTTTTCTCGCTCCAGAAGCGCAAGCGCCTCAAGCCGATCGAATATCGCAGCCCTGACGGCGAGGCGTGGGTGAAGGTCGAGGCGATGCCCGCCTATGGCATGGCGACGATATGGGACGCCGATATTCTGATTTGGGCCGCGTCGGTTCTCAACCGGATGAAAGAGCAGGGGGTCAACGACCTGCCCAGGACGCTGACCACGACCACCTACGATCTGTTGCGCGCCATCGGGCGCGGGACGGGCGGGCGCGACTATACCGAGTTGCAGGCGGCGCTGTCGCGTCTGGAGACGACTTCCATCCGCACGTCGCTGCGCGCGCCGAAGCGTCGCACCGAAGCGCAATTCGGGTGGCTGGACGGGTGGAGCCTGGAGGTCGATCCGGCGACCGAACAGCCGCGCGGAATGACCATCACCCTGTCGAACTGGGTCTATGAAGGGATTGTCAGCGAGCGTTCGCTGCTCACCATGCACGCCGATTATTTTCTGCTGACAGGCGGGCTTGAACGGGCGCTGTATCGCATCGCGCGCAAGCATGCCGGCACTCAGCGGGGCGGGTGGATGTGCCGCGTCGAGCTGCTGCGCGAGAAGGCCGGGAGTGACGCCCAGCCCAAGGAGTTCAACCGCATGTTGCGGAAGGTCATCGAAGCCGATCAACTCCCCGAATACACCATGACCATGACCAAGACGGCCGAGGGCGCGCCTGCGGTGCGGTTCGACATGCGCGGTGCAGCCGAGGCGGCCGAGCTGCACGCCAGGTTGGAAGCGGAACGCGAGCGCCACGAGCGCCTCACCGCTGATCGCCGGCGCGCCGAGGAAGTGGACGACCTGATGGACCGCCTGGCGCGCGGCGAGCGACGCTAACTATCGTGGTTTCACACACCGCCGCCCCGGAAACAGGGGCAAGCCGCCCCCGATTTCGGGGCGGCGAGTTGCGAAGGACCAACAAAACAACGAATCAGGCTGCTCCCAAGGGCTATTATCGGGGTTTCACCCACCGTTTCCGACTCGAACGCGACTCCCGAGGCGCCTGTCAGACCATCGGGGCATTACCCACCAAAGCGTCGGGGGATCACACACACCACTATCGGGGGATTACACACCGAATCACGGGGTTTCGCCCACCGGAGAGAATCATAAAGCATTGAAACAACTAGACGAAAACAGAGATTTTTTGGGCTTAACTTACTTAACGATTCATATTTAACAGAAGCCTTTAACGGCTCCAGCTCACCTGCCGCTTGTGGATAACTCTAATTCGAAAGGTGTGTGCCTGCGGCGTAAAAAACAGCACCGCCTCTTGGGGCTTCGCCCCGCCGGCTCGCGGCCTCCGGCCGCCCCGGATCACTAAAGCGATCCTCTTACCCGGCACACTATGGTTTGATTAGACTCGTTTAAACACTGCGCTTCTACCGACAACATTGTGCTAGCGGCACCCTTAAAAATTGGCCTTCCAGAAAAGCCAAGCGGGTAGGGGCGGTGATCAACCAAAGAGCGCAGGACGGGCGGAAACGGCGCCACAGGCGCGATTTCAGGGCCGTCGAGCGTCGTTTCGGACATTTGGCAGCTCAGAGAGGGGGCAAGCTCCTACGGTGCTGTACGGGCTGCCTGGGCAACCGCCGCTCGAATGATGATCCTGGCCATTGATCCGCCGCGCCGATCGCTAACGGTATGGCCATACCCCAAAACTCACCGGTCCCCTTCCGGGCGCGTGATGCCGGTCCTTGCGCGTCGATCCAAGGGCAGATGGCTTATTCCGAAGGGACCAGCGCCAGCGTTTATCGGCCATCGCGGTTGCGATCCAGGGCGCGACCACAGCAGGCGGGCCGCTGCAATACCAGGGGTCACTACACGAAAGTGCATTTCATGTACGCTAAGGAAGAACGGATCGGCAACATCATGTTGGGGGACCATGAGGAAGTGTGGGGATCGGTAGCGAAGTAGGCTTCGGGGCGCTATGCAGGGCTGGTGGCTCGGCCTTCGACATGGACCCAAGCTGCGACATTAGACGCGCCCGGTATCGTACAGGTGAAGGTCTGGCTGTTGGGGATCAGCCCGATGGTGTGGCGACGAGTTCAGATCTTGGACAGCTGCACCTTGCGCGAGTTGCACGGCGTGATCCAAGTGGCGATGGGATGGGAAGGCATTCATCTCTACCAGTTCCGTCTGCGCTCCCGGTGTTATGGCTCGTGGGAACTGTCCGCTTCCTCGGCAGACGTGACGCTGGCATCGCTGAAACTGCGCAAGGGCACCCGATTCACGTACGACTATGATCTGAACCTCCCGTGGCGGCACGAGGTCAGGATCGAGGAAAACCGCCTGGATAGGCTGCCAGGCAAGATATACCCGACCTGCGCGGCAGGCGATGGTGCCTGCCCGCCGGAGGATTGCGGCGGGCCCCAGGGCTATCTGGCCGGCCTGGATGATGCATCGTCATGGGAGGCCTTCGAAGACCTGCAGACCATAGCCGAGATCCTGAACGAAGCGGTTTTGGAAAACCGGCCGCAAGTGCTGAACGATCAGGACACGCGCTGGCGACTGGAGGTCGCTGTCGAGCGTAGCAAAGCCCGCGAAGATGCGCGCGGCAGGGCGTTCGTGCGCCGCACGGTAAACGCTCGGCTCCGAAAAGGCGATCATCTGGCGCTTATGCACCAGCAGTGCTGACCTGCTCAGCGCGGCGCCGGGCGAGGAGATCGGCGGCGAGCAGCGCGGCATCGTCGCCGCGCTGCTGCTGGATGCTAGTTACCAAAGTGTGTGCCGCGGGATCGGTGAGCTGATCGAACCGGCGCTGCAGCGTGGCCGCGGTTGTCTCGGCATAATGTCGCGTGGTCGTGATGCTTTCATGACCGAGAAAGCGTTGCAAGTCGGTAATGTCCATGCCGAGCGCCAGCAGGCGGGTGGCGACAGTGTGGCGCAGCAGATGCGGATAGACGCGCTTGCTGATCCCTGCGGACGTCGCCACGGCACGAACGACCTGACCGACGCGCTGGCGTGTCAGGGTGTAAGGCAAAGGTCCCGATCCCTGCTGCCTGCTGACGAACAGTGGCCCCGCCCGGCGGGTGCCGATATGCAGGCGGAGCAATTGCGCCAGGTCACGCCGGATCGGCACTTCGCGGCGTTTGCCGCCCTTGCCATGCCGGATCGTGACGACACGCTCTGCTAGGCTGACCTCCTCGACCCTGAGTTGAACCAGCTCCGACGCGCGGGCACCGGTCTCAAGCAGGGTTTGCAACATCAGCCCGGTCTTGCCGTCGCGGGAATAGGCTTGGTCAAGGAAACGCAATTCCTCCTCGACCGTCAACCGGTCGACACCCCCACGGCGCTCGGGCGAAGCGTGCAGTCCCGCCCGCGCCCTGGCAGCTTTAAACACGGCTTTGCTCTGTGCGTAATCGACGCCCTCGCGGACGAGTATGGCGGAAATAGAAGCAGCGGCGCGAGCGATAGCAGTCATGTCTCAGCTTGCACAAGATTATTCGGAGTGCAAACCAATGATGCTTCGAGGCTCCAAATGTGTCAGGATCGGCGGGGTGGCCACCTATTGGGCCACCTAGGTTTTCCACTCCGGTCCTTGTGGAAAGCTCGCTCGTTGTTTCCAGCATCGGAGGTTTTCATGCGTGTCAGCGTCCTGCTCCAGATCACCACCGATGACGGCGCCATGATGACGCCCGAGGAAGTCGCCGTGTTCGATAAGACGACCGAGCGCGCCGAGGACATCGGTCTCCTCCTGGAAGACGGCAAGGCGTTGCTTGCCGCCGTCCAGCGCCGAATAGTCGAGACTCAGGTCGATGCATGGGCCTGCCGGCAAGCGCCAACAAATGCAGTGGACCAGGCGCGGCGCTCACCTGCTCCTGCAAACGCGTACCCGTGCCCTCGACGGCACGCTACGGCCCCTGTTCGAGAGATGGTATCCGGGCCTGGCCAACGACAATTACGGCGACACCGCCTCCAAGCAGGCTGCCGCAGCGTGAATGCTCACACTTCCTCATGGTCCCTCATGTTGGGCGACCGTGCGGGAAGGGGGCGAAATCCTACGCTAAGCCTCGATGAATTATTCGGACAGGGATTCACGGCAGGACGGGCGTAGGCGTCGAAAGTACGCCAGACAACGCCAAGAGAGAACATCCGCGACCGTTTAAACGCTGTCAGGCGGGATCGAACCTGCCTGCGAACTCGCGATCGGCATAGTAGCCCAGCTTGGCGGCGACGATCGGCCGTTGCCTCGCAAGGAACAGGATCTGCAAATCCTCGCGCAGCGTGCGGACCTCATCGGGCATGAGCAGAGGGGCCGACATGCTGCGCGCCGGCGTTGGACAGGAAGGTGTCGGCGCGGGGCTCGTATAGGGGTTTGAGTAGCAACGGAACAGAAAACCTACATAAGGCGCATCTTTAGGCGTCGTCGATACCCACAGCACCGGGATCACGTAGCGGCCGAAGTTCGCCGCGCGCCACCATGTCGGGGATGGTGAAGGCGTAGCGCCCGAGCATGTTGATGTGCTTGGTTCCGAGCGGCGAAAGGCGGGCGACGTCCTCGTCTAGGATCACATGACCTTCGGCGCGGAGCTGGTTGAGCGCGGCGTCGATGTAGATCGTGTTCCAGAGCACGACCAGATTGACGACGAGCCCGAGCGCGCCGAGCTGATCTTCCTGCCCTTCGCGGTAGCGCTGGCGAAGTTCACCGCGCTTGCCGTGGAACACGGTGCGGGCAAGCTGGTGACGGCTCTCGCCGCGGTTAAGCTGGACGAGGATGCGGCGTCGGTAGGGTTCGTCGTCGATGAACCGCAGCATGTAGAGCGACTTGATGAGGCGGCCGAGTTCCTGGAGGGCGCGCGCCAGCCTTGTCGGGCGATCGTTGGTCTGGAGGACACGGGTGAGTCCGGTCGCGCGCACGACGCCGAGTTTCAGCGATCCGGCCAGGCGAAGGAGGTCATCCCAGTGCTCGACGATCAGCCTGGTGTTGATCCTGTTCGCCGCGAGGTCATGCAGCACGCCGTAATCGGCCTTGCCATCGACACGCCAAAACCGCGCGCCGCCTATATCGGCGATGCGCGGCGAGAACTGGAGCCCAAGCAGGTGGAAGACGCCGAAGATCGTGTCGGTATAGCCGGCCGTATCGGTCATGATCTCGCTTGGCTGCAATTCAGTTTCCTGGTCGAGCACGACCGCCAGCAGATGGAGACTGTCGCGCAGCGTACCGGGGACCGTCACGGCATTCAGCCCGGAAAAGCGGTCGGAAACCAGATTGTACCAGGTGACGCCACGTTCGCGCCCGAAATAGCGCGGGTTTGGGCCGGCGTGGATCGTGCGGACCGGCACGGTAAACCGCAGCCCATCGGCGGAGGCGACCTCGCCGCCACCCCAGGCGCGGGTCAGTGGGATTCCGTTGTGCGCGGCGACCAGCAGCGCGTTGGCGGTGGTCAGCGTCTCGGCACGCATGAAGTTCTGTTTCACCCAGCTCAGCCGGGACCGACGCAGCGCGGGCACCTCGGGACGTACAAGCGGCTCGAACCCGGTATTGGTCGCCTCCGCGACAAGCACCGCGCAGATCGTCGTCGCTATATCCTCGGCGCGCGCATTGCCTTCGCTGGCATGAGTGAACGCCGCCCCGAACCCGGTTCGCGCGTGCATCTCCAGGATCAGCTCGGGGAGATCCAACTGCGGCAGCCGTGCATCGATCGCCTTATGGAGATCGGTGAGGCTGAGCGGCTCGTCGATCTTGTCGAGCGGCCCGATCGACAGGTCGGCACCGCCCGCGGTCTTTGTGATGGCCACTGCATTATTGGCCGGCACGCGCGCGGCTGTTTCGCGGTAGGCGAGATCAATCCGCGCCGACAGTTTGGCGATTTCCTCGTCGCCAGCGACCGCCACGCCGACCGTGCGGCATACCGTCGGTCGGGCCGCTTCCCAGGCGGCCCCCGTCAGCAGGCCCTTGCGCGGGTCGGCATAGCGAAGCGAGCGAACGGGAAAGACATCTCGGCGACGGATGGCGCGGCGTAGCCGGTCGAGCGTACAAAGCCGGTAACCGGTCAGATCGAATGCACCGTCATCGGTCTTCAGCTGACGACCCCAGGCCTTGGGGACGAACGCGGTCGGTGTCGGTCCACGGCGCTTCTCACCCTGGTGAACCCTCCGCAGGTGATCGACCGCGTCGAGCAGCGGCTGCCCTGCGGGCGCGGCTGCAAGATCCAGCCCAGCAAGCATTTTCGGCAGATAGCGCATCGTACCAGTCTGTCGGCGCAACTCGACGAAGTAGCTCTCGTCGGTCGGCCGGGCGAGCAGATTCACCTGCGCGACGGCGTCGGTTAGCGCTGCCCGGTCGACCAGCGCGAACACGGCCGCGCGCACTTCCGTGTCGCCGATACTGTCATCGAGCAGCACGGCACCGACATCGCGAAGCCGGAGCGATGCGGCGTCGAGATCGCGCAGTGAGCGCATCCTGGCTTCCTTGGCGTTGATCCGTGCGTTGGAGAACATCCTGGTCGATACGGCGTCGAACAGGTCGATGACATCGTCGCTGGCCGACGCTTCGAGGGTGCGGATGAACGCGACCAGGGTGGCCGCGCGGCGATCATCGGGAAGTCGGGCTACGGCCTGCGCCCTTGCGGCAGCGGCAAATCGCGCAAGGGCAGCCGCCTTGCCTGGTGGCACGCGGTCCAGTTCGGGCAAGCCTGCGGTGAACGTGCGGATCTCGGTCAGGCGGTCGACGGCGCGGCTGATCTCAGGGCCGCTTTGCAGATATGGCCCATCACGCAGCCGATCGAGCGGACTTTGCCGTCCGTCCTCGGTAACAGCGACGAGCGTATCAAGCCGGGTACGTTGCTCTGGCGTCAGCTTGTCGACCAGACGGCTATGAACGTGCGCGGCGACCCGCGTGCGGACCCGTGCAATATCGCGCTCGAGGACGGACAGGCCCGGCAACAGCACCTTGGCTTCGAGCAGCCATATCGCTGCTGCATCGAACAGCGCCGATGGCCGATCGGTGCCCGTCCAGCACAGCGCGTACATGAAACGGTGCAATCGGAACGCGACGCCGGGATCGGAGAAGACGCGGTAGCCATAATGATCGCGGATGCGCGGGCCGTGCCGCCATCGTCCCTTGGTCGCGCAATATCGCGCCATTAGTTCGGCCGGTCCGTCGATCGCCAGTTGGTCGCTGGCGAACCGCGTGACCGACGCCGGTATCTGCGCCGGATCTTCGAGAAAGGTGCCGAGCAGCCTCAACGAGCCAAGCTGCACCGCAACGCCGAGCCGGTTATGGGCGCCGCGGTGCGCGCCGATGAACGCCCGGTCCGCATCGTCGAGGTGGAAGTGACGCGCCAGCTGTTCCGATGTCGGATCGCCAACGAAGCGGCCATATCGCAGCGCCTGATCGTCTGAGAGGAAGCTGACTGGCACCGCTTCGCGTTATGCCGCTGCCGTAGACTTGGTCCCGCGCTTGGCTAGCAGTTCGCTGGCCCGCTCTCGCGGCTGTCCTTTCGCATCGACATAGGCATAAAGCGTCGACACTGACACGCCGAGCTGGATCGCGACATCGCGCGCGGCATTGTCGCGGTCTGCCATCAACGCCATCGCGGCCTTCAATTTCTGTTTGGTCATCACCCGTGGCCGACCGCCTGCGCGACCACGCGCCCTGGCCGCGGCTAGCCCCGCCATCGTGCGCTCGTGGATCAAGTCGCGCTCGAACTCGGCAAGAGTCGCGAATATACCGAACACCAATCGGCCCGTGACGGTCGTCGTGTCGATATCGCCGGTCAGCACCTTCAGGCCGACCCCGCGCTTCTGCAGATCGCCGACCAGCCCGACGACGTGAGGCAGCGACCGTCCGATCCGGTCGAGCTTCCAGACGACGAGCGTGTCGCCGTCACGCATGATATCGAGTGCCTTGTCGAGCCCAGCCCGTTCGGTCGAACGACCCGAGCACACGTCGTCGAAGATCCGGTCGCATCCAGCACGATCCAGCGCATCACGCTGCAGATCGAGATTTTGCTCGCCTGTCGACACCCGCATGTACCCGATCAGCATCGACGTCCGCCCCTCTTTCATCAATCTATCGAAGGACGGGTTTACCGGCTATAGGTTTCTGGACGGGTAGATATGAGATTGAGGGTCGTCCAGCGGCCCACTCACAATCGTGGGGGCGCTTCGCATCAAACCCGGGTTTGTTGGGAAGGCAGCCAGCCCAGGCCGCCTTGTGTAGGTTTTCTGTTCCGCTGCTACTCAACCCCCGTATAGCGCGCGGAGCTGGTGGACGTCTTGCAGGATCGGCCAGAGATGGATGCCGTAACCGGCCATCAGGCCCATGGCGCGCTCGACAGGTTCGAGACGGCCCAATGCTGCGAACTCGTCGAGCAGGAACAGCACAGCCCGCTCCGACGTGGCCAGCGCGCGGGCCAGTTCGGTCAATCCTTGCGCGAGCATCAGGCGCAGCCAGCGGGCATAGGTAGCGAGCCGGTCGGGCGGCAGCACCAGGTAGACGGTGGTGGCGCGCGCCTTCACATCGCCGAACGTAAAATCCGAGCGTCCCAGCACCGCCGTCATGTGCGGGCTGTCGAGAAAATGGGTATGGCGCTGCGCGGCCGACAGTACGCCGGCGGCTTCGCGATCGGACTTGCCAAGGTAGCGTTTGGCGGCGCGGGCGGCTAGGCCACCCTGCGCCTGCATATCGGCGAGCTGGGCGGCGAAGGCTTGCGGCGCGAGGGTGAGACGGTCGCGCAGGGTGGTGACGATCGAGAGGATGATGCCCGAGATCAGCGCCCTGGCTTCCTCGTTCCAGTGCGCTTCCCCCGCTTCGCCGGGTGCGTCGTAGACCAGCGCGTCGGCCAGCGTCATGCAGTCGTCGGCGAGATCGAGGCCGGCAGGGTCGATGCGATCGAGCGGGTTGAATGCGGCCGAGCCGATGCCCGTCACCCTAAAGGGATCGAGGACATGGACCGGGCCGAACCTGGCGCGGTGGCGGGCGGTGATGCGGGCGTTCTCGCCCTTGGGGTCGATGCAGACGACCGGGCCGGGATAGTCGAGCAGGTTGGGGATGATCGTGCCCACGCCCTTGCCGGTGCGCGTCGACGCGATCGAGAGCAGATGGGCGGGGCCGGTGTAGCGCAGCGGCTTGCCTGACTTGCGATCACGGCCGATCAGCAGGCTGTCGCCGCCCTGGACGAATGGCCGCGTCTCGCGATCGGTGGCGAATCGGGCCGAGCCGTGGGTGTCGTCGCCGGCGGGGCCTCCGTAGCGCAGGATCAGGGGCTGGAAGAGGGCGCGCAAGCCGATGAGGAGGATGACGAGGGCCGTCAGCATCATGACGATCTGGTAGATATGGGAATCGCGCGCCAGGCCGAGCAGCGCGTGCAGCGCGAACTGCATCCCGCCAGCGAGCACGATGCCGACGATCAGGACAGGATCGCGACGCGGAACAGGTGGCGGACGAGCACGATCGAGCTGAGGGTCAGCGCCGTGATCGCCCAGATCGGATTCTGGCGCGATAGGCGGGCGAGGTTGCGGATCGCGCGGCCGAGCTGGCGGAGCCATTCCATTGCCGATCACCTTTCCGCCGCAATCGCCAGCGCGGGATCGGCGTAGGGATGGCCGAGCAGCTTGAAGACGATCGCGGTGGCGAGGGCAGGGGGCACGGCTTCCTCGCGCAGCATGTCGAACAGGGCTCCTCATCGGGCGTGAGCGCCATGCCTTCGATCGCGAGGTTGGCGCGCGAGTCTGCATCGTCTTCGCGCCACATCGCGATTTCGGCCGCCGTGCCGCGCGTGAAATCAAGCGTGCGGACCCAGGCGCGGATTTCTTCGACATCGAGCCTGGTCATGGTGTTTCACTCCCTTCGGTTTCCGCGTCGAAAGCGCGTTTGCCGCGCCGCTTCCACAGCGCCAGGACATTGCCGGCATCGTCGCCCTGGGCGCGGGCGACCAGTTCGAGCATTGCGCCATAAAGGGTGGCGCGATCATCGTCGGCGAGATCGACGAGGCCGGCTTTCTGGACGAGGCCGCCCAGCTCGATCAGGTGGCGGGTGCGTTCCCGGCGTTGCACGACCCATCCCCTCGTATCGGTGCGACGCTGCCCGGCCTCAGCCCTGCGAACCGCCTGTTGAAGTTTCGCCGCTTGCCGATCCGCCGAAACGAGGGCGGAGCGTAGTCTTGCGCCGCCCGCCCTGAAAGAAGGCGGCGCCTTTCGCGCGCCACGCCTCCTTTTCTTCCGCGGTTGCCTGTTCCACGGCGGCGAGCAACGCACCGGCCAGCACATCGGGATCGAGCGCATCGGCCCCTGTGGACGCGACGAGTTCGCCGAGCTGCTGTATCTTCCTGGCCTTCAACGTCCTGGCCTTGTCGCCGAGCGCTTTCAGCTCCGCGTCATAGTCCCGCACCTTGCGCATCATCTTCTCCCTCGCGCCTACAGCAGAAGCCGCCGCGTAGCACAGCATGCGTGTGACAAAACTGGACGGATCAGAAAATGCGGTGAAGTCAATCATGCGAACGGCAGAGAGTTTGAGTGCGCGCTTATACGTCGTTGCCGACATGCGCTGAGTAGGGCAGTGTGCGGAGCGTCATGGCGATCTACCATTTCTCCGCCAAGGTCATCAGCCGCGCCAACGGATCGAGCGCGGTTGCATCAGCCGCCTACCGTTCAGCGTCCGAGCTGCACGATGACCGGCTTGGACGCGATCACGATTTCAGCAACAAGGCGGGCGTCGTCCATTCGGAAGTGATGTTGCCGGGGCGCGCACCGGGGCGTTTAAACGATCGTTCGACCTTGTGGAACGAGGTGGAGGCAGGGGAAAAGCGCAAGGACGCGCAGCTTGCCCGTGAGATCGAGTTCGCGATTCCGCGCGAAATGAACCAGGCGCAGGGCGTGCAGCTCGCCCGCGATTTCGTCGAGAAGCAGTTCGTCGAACGCGGCATGGTCGCGGACCTCAATGTGCATTGGGACAGGGGCAAGGACGGCGAACCCAAGCCGCACGCGCATGTCATGCTGTCGATGCGCGAGGTTGGCGCGCAAGGGTTCGGGCAGAAGGTGCGCGACTGGAACAGCAACGCGGTGTTGCAGGAATGGCGGGTCGCGTGGGCGGATCATGTCAACGCGCGTCTGGCCGAACTGGATATCGATGCACATATCGATCATCGCACGTTGGAGGCGCAGGGCATCGACCTTGAGCCGCAGCACAAGATCGGGCCGGCAGGATCGCGCCGGTTCGGTCGGGGCGAGGATGCCGAGCGGGTTGAGGACCATGCCCGGATTGCGCGCGAGAATGGCGAGAAGATCATCGCCAGGCCGCAGATCGCGCTCGACGCGATCACGCGCCAACAGGCCACGTTCACGCGGCGCGACCTGGCGCAGTTCGCGTTCCGGCACAGCGACGGCAAGGACCAGTTCGACCAGGTGATGGGGGCGGTACGCGCCAGCTCCGAGCTGGTCGCATTGGGGAAGGACGGGCGCGGCGAGGATCGGTTCACTTCGCGCGACATGATCGAGACCGAGCAAAGGCTTGAACGTGCCGCCGATCGGCTTGCTGACAGGGCGGGGCATGGTCTCCCGGCGGCGACCCCTGGCAAGGGGCGCGCCGCCGGGAGTGGGGGCCTCGTGCTCGGGGCAGAGCAGCAGGCCGCACTGGACCATATAGCTGGTGACAGAGGGCTTTCAATCGTCATCGGCTATGCCGGCACCGGCAAGTCGGCCATGCTGGGCGTCGCCCGCGACGAATGGGAGCGCGCCGGTCACATCGTGCGCGGTGCGGCGTTGTCGGGAATCGCGGCGGAGAATCTGGAAGGCGGCTCTGCTATCCCCTCGCGGACGATCGCCAGCCTTGAGTATCAGTGGGAACAGGGCCGCGAGCTGCCGGGGCCGCGTGACGTGCTGGTGATCGACGAAGCGGGCATGATCGGCACGCGGCAGATGGAGCGGGTGTTGTCGCGCGCCGAACAGGCGGGGGCGAAGGTTGTGCTGGTCGGCGATCCCGAGCAGTTGCAGGCGATCGAGGCTGGTGCGGCGTTCCGCGCGCTCGCCGAGCGCCACGGTGCGGCCGAGATCACCACGATACGCCGGCAGCATGCGGACTGGCAGCGCGCCGCGACCCGGGCGCTGGCGACGGGCCGTACCGGCGAGGCGGTCCATGCCTATGAAGCCCATGGCATGGTGCAGGTGGCTGAGACGCGCGAGATCGCGCGCGCTGACCTTGTGGACCGCTGGGACGCGCAGCGCAGCGCCGACCCCGATCAGACCCGGATCATCCTCACCCACACCAATGCCGAGGTCCGCGACCTGAACCTGGCCGCGCGCGATCGGATGCGGGCCAGCGGCGAGCTGGGCGAGGACGTGCGCGTGTCGGCCGAGCGGGGATTGCGCGCGTTCGCGAGCGGCGACCGCATCATGTTCCTCAAGAACGAGCGCGGGCTAGGGGTGAAAAACGGTACGCTGGGGAAGGTCGAGCGCGTATCGCCCGATCATATGGCGGTACGGCTCGATGACGGGCGATCGGTCGCGTTCGACCTGAAAGACTATGCCCATGTCGATCATGGCTATGCCGCTACCATTCACAAATCGCAGGGTGTAACGGTCGATCGGGCGCATGTGCTGGCGACACCGGGGATGGACCGCCACGCTGCCTATGTCGGGTTGTCGCGGCATCGTGATGGGGTGCAGCTCCATTACGGCCGCGACGACTTCGTCGACCAAACGAAGCTCGTCCGCACGCTGGGGCGCGATCGGGCGAAGGATATGGCGTCGGATTATCCAATGGTTCGGGACCGCGACGCCGAGGCCCGCGCCTTTGCCGATCGGCGCGGCCTGGCGGGCGAGATCCGCTTGGGCGAAACGCTCCGCGCGCCGCGGCGTGGCATGTTCGACGGATTGAAGCTGCCTACCGAGCCGGCGAAGGGCACGGAACGCCCGCCCGCGCGTGCCGATCGGGTTGAGGATCGTGCGTTCGCGCGGGCGCTTGAGCGCACGTCGCGTTCGGCCGAGGCGGTGGTGCAGGCGCGGGCATCGGGCAGGCCGGTGCTGGAGCATCAGAAGGTCGCGCTCGAGCGCGCGACCCAGGCGCTCGACAGGATCAGGCCGGGAGCCGCGCGCGACCTGTCGGCGGCGATGCAGCGCGATCCCGCCTTGCTGCGCGAAGCGGCGGCGGGGCGCAGTGGCCCGCTGCTCGACGCGATGGCGCAGGAAGCGCGCATGCGTGCCGATCCTGCCTTGCGCGCGGATCGGTTCGTGGAGCGCTGGCGACAGCTCTCCCAGGATCGCGAACGGCTTTATCGCGCCGACGACATGGCGGGCCGCGAGAAGGCGGGCAAGGAAATGGCCGGCATGGCGAAAAGCCTTGAACGCGACCCCCAGGTGGAATCGATCCTGCGCGGACGCACCCGTGAACTGGGGCTTGAGATCGGCATGAACCGCGCGCGCGTCATGGGCGGCGGCGAGCTTGGTCGCCAGTTGGCGCACGAGCTTGGGATCGACCGTGATCGCGGCCTCGGCCGGTAGGAGAGGATGATGGACGAGTATCGCGACAAGGCCGATGCGGGCGACGATCCGGCGCTGGCGTTCGAGCGGTTGCGCGGTGAGGTGGCGCTGTTGCGCCATGCGGTCGAGGGGATGACCGCCGCGCGCGAGGCCATTGATATTCCCGACTATGAGCCGACGCTCGAGCGCACCGAAAAGGTGCTGGGCCTGTTGGTGCGGCAGATCGACGCGGTTCGGAAAAGTCCCGCCATGACCCTCACCCCGGAAAATATGGGAGGCCGTTTAAACGCTTCTGTCGCCGATGCGGCCCGCGAATTACAGCACCAGGTCCACTCGGCGAAATCGACGATGGCAGCGGCCACCCACGACTTGCAGGACATGGTCGCGTCCGCGCGGCGGAAAGACGAGCAAAATCAGTGGCTGTCTATCGCCGCCGCCAGCAGCCTGGTGGCAGGGCTGGCGCTCTGTGCGCTGATGGCGGGACCGATCGCGCGCCTCGCGCCGGCACACTGGCTGTGGCCTGAGCGCATGGCCGCCCGTATCGTCAACGAACCGACCCCGTGGGATGCCGGCGCCTATCTGATGGCGCGCGCGTCACCGCCAAGCTGGGAGGCGATCGTCGCGGCGGCGAACCTGGTCAAACATAATCGCGAGACAATCGAAACCTGCCGCGAAGCCGCCGCCAAGGCGAAAAAGACCGCCCGCTGTACGATCGATTTTAAATACTTGCCTTAACAAGCGCACGTTGCGCCGACTTGCGCGGAGGGCTGCAGCCGCCAGCCCAATTTTTGGCCTACGATGGCAGGCAGAGAGCCGACACGATGGCGAGGCATGATGGTGCGTCGTCGGGTGAAGATGGTTCTCGTGCTGACAGTCCCCTTCTGACATCCTGAATGCTCGCGTCTCCACGACCGAATCTAGGCCACCGGCGTCACCGCCCCTCGCCCTTCGAACCAGCCGACGATATTCGCGAGCACCAGATCGCCCATCGCCGCCCGCGTCTGCACACTGGCCGAGCCGATATGCGGCAGCAGCACGACATTCTCCATAGCGATCAGTTCGGCCGGTATCTGCGGCTCCCGCGTGAAGACATCGAGGCCGGCGGCGAGAATGCGCCCGTCACGCAGCGCCGCGATCAACGCCGCTTCATCCACCACCGATCCTCGCGCGACATTGATGAGTACGCCGTCACGGCCCAGCCGATCGAGCACATCGGCATTCACCAGATGGCGGGTTTCGGAGCCGCCCGGCAGGCTCAGGATCAGAACGTCGGACGCTTTGGCCAGCGCCTCCACTGTCGGATGATAGGTATAGGGCACGTCCGTACGGGGATGACGGCTATGATAGGCAATCGGCACGCCGAACGCTTCCAGCCGCCGCGCGATCGCCTGACCGATATTGCCGAGACCTAGCAACCCCACACATCGCCCCCGCAACGTCGGGCTGAGCGGAAAAGCACCTGCTGTCCAGCAGCCTGAACGCAAGAAACCATCCGCCTGCGGCAGGCGGCGGATGGTGGCGAGCAGCAAGCCGATGGTGAAATCCGCTACCTCGTCGTCCAGCACGCCGGGTGTGTTGGTGACGGTGAGCCCGCGCGCGGCTGCCGCTGCCATGTCGATCCGATCGTAGCCGACACCGAAATTGGCGATGATCTCCAGCGCCGGCAGCCGGTCGAGCAGAGCGGCGCTGACCGGGCGCCCGCTGGCGATAAGTCCCCGCACCTGACCACCTACATCGGCGAGCAGCGCTTCGGGATCGGTTGCCTGCCACAGCCGATGCACGGTGAAGCCCGCCAGCGTCTGATCAATCGTGCTGGTGTGCATCGGATCGGTCATCAGAACATCCACCATTGCGCTGATCCTGTGCGGTTGCCGTTCGCGGCCCTAGCTAGAGGAAAGGCGGGTGATTCGGCCAGGATCAATTGCAGCCTACGGCGTACTCAGGGTGCATCCTGCACTCGCGGATGGTCTGACGGGCCGTGGATCATAGACTGCCACATGTCGCTGTGCGAGGTGTACATGGTAGGTTGGTGGGGCGATCGGTAGCACCTTGCAGATCGGCTTGCCCCCATGAACGGCACGCTGTTCGTCGATAAACGCGATCAGCGCTTAAACGGGCGGTCAAGCTCCGCCATCGCAAAATATGCCGACGCGTTGCGCAGAATCTCGTTGGCCTGACGCAACTCGCAGTTTAGCACCAGCATGGCCGATTGACAAACCAGGACGCCGATGTAATCAAACTTAAGACCCGTAAAAAAAACACCATTGGGGAAAATAGAAAATTTGCTTCAGGAGGGATGGGGGATGCAGAGTATATCTGCCGGAAGTGGCGTATGTCTTGCACTACTAGCGATGCCGCTGTCTTCGCCTGCGGTAGCCCAAGCGGTTGCCAGCGGTCAGCCGCAGAATGTCACTGAGATATTACAGGAGGATATAGTCGTTACCGCGCAGAAGCGTGGTCCTGCGAATGTACAGAATGTCCCCGCCGCGATTACCGCATTTGGCGAGGCGCAGCTTCAGGCTCTCAACGTTCGCGATCTCAAAAGCCTCACCTACACCATGCCCAATGTTCAGCTGGATGGGATTGGGACCGCCAAGGGCACCGCCAATTTCACCATCCGTGGCCTTGGTATCAACACATCGATTCCCTCCATCGACCCGACGGTCGGTGTTTTTGTCAACGGAATGTACCTTGGCATCACGTCCGGCGTGATCATGGACGATTTCGACCTTGAGGCGATCGAGGTTCTCCGGGGTCCGCAAGGCGTGCTTTTTGGGCGCAACGTGACCGGCGGCGCCGTCCTCATCCGCACAAAACGACCGACTGGTGAATTCACTGCTAGCGCGCGTGCAGGGGTCGAGAGCGGCCCAAACTGGACGATCGATGGTGCCGTCTCCGGGCCGCTGGTGCGTGATCTCCTTAGTGCTCGCATCGCGGCGTATCACAGCGACGATGCGGGTTGGTTCAATAACGAGTACGACAACTCTCATTTTGGGGCGTCCAAATTCTCCATCGTCCGACCTTCGATCCTGTTGACACCAAGTAACGCCATCGATTTCATTCTGCGCTTTGAGCATGGCGAGGGCAAAGGTGACGGCGGCGTGTTTCAGAACGAGGCGCTATTTCCGCAGGGAAGCTTCCGGACGCAGTCGAACGAAGAGGGATTTTTTGCTTCAAATTGGAATCAGCTGATTGGAGAGCTCAACTGGAAAGTTCCATTTGGAAACGGGACAGTTACGGCAATCGGCGGATGGAGGGAGTTCAAGGGTCGCGACCGGGTTGACATCGACGGAACCACCATGACGGTGTTCAATCTAGACCTTCTCACCAAGCAGAATCAGCGCAGTGGCGAGCTGCGTTATGCTGGCACGTTTGGGAATCTGGGTATCACTACCGGGCTCTACTATTTCCAGCAGAATCTTTTCTATCTTGAAGGGCGCACGACACGCTTCAATTTGGCGCTTCCCGTCGCCAACCGGGTTGGCGGTGGAATAAGCGATCATGATTCCTGGTCCGCCTTTGGCTCGCTGGACTGGCATGTGACCCCGGAGATCACCCTGAATGCGGGCGCGCGCTATAACCGCGAGAGGAAAAATTCGTCGTTGTCGCGCGTTCGCGCGGCGACCGATTCGCTGGGTGGAGCGGCGGGTCCAGACATTCTAGGCGAGGGTCAGATAGGCGGCGATTTCGAAGCGGAGACGATCAATATCTCCGATCCGAATCTCCGGCAATCGTGGGGTGATGTCTCCCCTCGGTTTGGCATTCAGTGGGAACCGTCGCGAGAAACCAATGTCTATGCCTACTGGGCGAAGGGTTTCCGCAGCGGGGGGCTCAATATTCGGCACACAGGTCTCGGCGCACCGCCAACGCTGTTCGACTCTGAAACCCAAAAGGCGGTCGAGATCGGCATCAAGCAGGACTTTCTCGAGCGTCGCGTCCATCTCAACCTTGCCGCATTCCGAAGCAAGATCATAGGAATTCAGCGCGATAGCAATATCCCTGATTCGGTTCTGGGCAATGTGCAGATCATTTCTAATGCAGGAAATGCTCGCGTGCAGGGTTTTGAGGTCGAGGGTCGATTGGCGTTGATCAAAAATTTCCTAGTTACCGGTCAGTTGGGCTACACGAACGGAAAATATACGAAAATTACAGCCGATCTTAATGGCAATGGTGTGATCGGCGATGGCGGAGACCTCGCGCTCAAACTCCCCCGGCTCGCACCTTGGAGCTATGGCGTGAGCGTGGTCCATAACCTTGCTCTTGGATCGTGGGGGAATCTGTCGACGCGGATAAGCTACAATTATCGCGACGGCGCTTTCTATACCGTCAACAATACGACCCGGCTTCGCTCATCGAAAATCCTCGACGCCAGTATCATGCTAACCCCCGCAGCGAATCGCTGGTCGCTCTCGGTATACGGAACCAATCTTACCAACCGGGCGACATGGGACAGCCAGTCTTCCTTTCCTAACGTTCCGGCGATGGGTGGCGACGGGACGGGCGGAGGAATTCCTTTCAACGCCCTGAACCGGGGGCGGGTAATCGGAGTCAATGCGCGTGGGAGCTTCTAGGAGTGCCGGTCAGGCACAGCAGCACAGTCACGCCTGACATCATCGTCACTGGCTTGAGCGCATGACTCCTCAGCTGCAAATCCCCAAAAGAGTGATTTTGGTGACGATGTGCTTCACCGCTATGCTGATCTGCTACCTCGACCGCGTCAGCATATCGACGGGCATTGTTCCGATGGCCGAGCAGTTCGGTTGGTCAAACACGACCAAGGGTTGGGTGCTGTCTTCATTCTTCCTCGGCTATTTATTTGCTCAAATCCCTGGGAGTTGGGTGACAAACCGATTTGGCGGCCGCATCGTTCTTGGCGTGTCAATGGTCTGGTGGTCGCTGATCACATTGCTCACGCCGCTGGCAGCGACGTCGTCGTTCACTCTTCTTATCATTGCCCGGGTTGCGATGGGTCTGGGTGAAGCAGCCGTTACCCCGTGTCTCTACAATTTGGCAGCGCGGTGGCTACAGCCACACGAAAGGGCACGGTCCCTCACAATCATGATCGGTGGAATCCCGATGGGCACCCTTGCTGCCCTGGTGTTTTCGGGATGGCTGCTAGAAAGATCTCCGTGGCCCGTGATGTTCTATATTTTCGGCGCAATTGGGATAGTGTTTGCTTTCTTCTGGTTTCGAATGATCCACGGAAGTCCTGCGGACCATCCATCCATCACCGCCGAGGAGATCTCACTGCTTTCTGGACCGGCTGCAATAACGTCCGGTACGGCCGGGTCTAGCTGGTCGGAAGTGCCGTGGCGGCGGATTCTCCGTACCCCCGCCGTATGGGCGCTGATCGCCAATCACTTCTGTAGCAATTGGAGCCTCTACGTCTTGCTGAGTTGGCTACCCTCTTACTTTAAAACCTTCGCGGGACTGGGGATTGGCAGCATCGGCCTGTTTTCAGCGGCGCCTTGGCTCATCCTATTCATTGTAGCCAACATTGCGGGCCTTCTTGCTGACCGCCTCGTTAAGGTGGGCTGGAGCATTACTCGCGTGCGTAAGACGATGCAGACGATCGGCCTGCTTGGTTCGGCCATCGGCTTGGTGACAGCGTCATTTGTCGTCACGCCTGCCGCCGCCGTTCTGGTCCTGTGTGCAGCGCTTGGAGTTCTGGGCTTCACCTGGGCCGGCTTCGGCCCTAACCATCTGGACGTAGCTCCTCGCTATGCCGACGTGCTATCAGGCTTGACCAATACCGCAGGAACCATGCCGGGCGTGATTGGGGTGATCGTGACTGGTTGGATCGTCGATCGGACCGGTGGCTTCTCTTCAGCTTTTCAACTGGCGGCAGTGGTGAATGTCATCGGTGCTGTTATCTGGCTGAAGTGGAGCACAGGTGAGCGCGTAATCGACTGACGGCTGCTCCTGTCATGGTCACGTATGACGGCTTTGTTGCAGTGCGCCACCGATGCCTTCTGTTCAAAACTCCTATAATGGCTGATTTCATGAGCGATCCGATCACGCCAGCAATTTGGAGAAAGCTCGTAAGCTTGATGCGCCGTCGTGCGGGAATGGGCTCAGATGCCGAGGACCTTGTTCAGGAGGCTTATGCACGCTTCATCGAACAATCGAGCAAAACGGCAGTTCACAACCCACAGGGCTTCATTTTTCGCGTAGCGACAAATCTTGCAATTACGGCGGCTCGGTCCCAAACGCGCCATTCCGTTATCGAAGCCGACCCGGCAGTATTAGCGCTGATTTCACCCGGTATTCCAGCACAGCATGAGGTGCTTGAGGCCCGAGAGCGTCTTAGGTTAGTGGAACTGGCGATCGACCAGTTGCCTACTCGGGCCCGGCAAGTGTTTGTTTTGCACCGCGTCGAAGGACTAACCTACGGCGAGATATCGCGAGAACTCGATATTAGTGTCAGCGCAGTCGAAAAGAATATGGCTAGGGCGCTGATGCATTTGACAATCTCCAATGCGTTTGACGAAAAGGTACAAGAGTCTGGAAAAACCCGGAATGGCCGCAAATCAAAGCAATGCTAACGCCGTCGCTGAGGCAGCCGTTTGGGTTGCGCGTCTGCGGTCCAACCACCGCCCCACCCAAACTCTAGACGACCTACGGCGATGGTTATCGCTAAGCGAGGACAATCGTTCCGCGTTCGAGAGAGTTACCGGTGTTTGGGAACTGGCGGGTGCTGCCCGGATCGCGGCTTGGCCTGTCCGAAACAATAAAAGATTGTTTCGAGTTTCCATTTTGCCCGTAATGGCTGTTATGGTTGCGTTTCTCGCTGCCTGGCTAATCTATCGCCAACCGATACTGGCGACCGGCCTGGGCGAGCGGCGGCTGGTAGTGTTGCCTGACGGCTCCAGAGCGACTTTGAACACAGATACAAGACTTCGGCTGCGTTTCTCGAGCGACAAGCGTGTCGTACTTCTCGAACGAGGCGAAGCCTCGTTTGCGGTGCAGAAGGACAGCCTGAGACCATTCATAGTCGAAGCCGGCGATACAAGGATCGTCGCGGTTGGTACCGATTTTGACGTTCGATGGATCGATGAGAACCTCGCAGTCACTCTTGCCAAAGGAGTGGTCCGGGTGGTCGAGAAAAGTCGGGATAGCGAGCGGAGTGAAATTGAGTTGAAGCCTGGCCAGCGACTTGAGGCATCCCCGCAGACGCGACCTCGATTCAGGTTCGTCGACCTCGACAGCGCGCGCGCCTGGCAGTCCGGTCAAGTGGTCTTCGATGAAACGCCGCTGACTGCAGCAGTTGCCGAGATGAATCGCTACAGCGAGCGAAAAATCAAGCTGACTGGCTTTAGCGCTGATCGCATCAGGATCAGCGGCGTGTTCAAGGCGGGGCGATCGGACGAATTCGTCAATGCGCTCCGCGATTCTTACAGATTTGAGGTGACAAGAACTGGTGACGACCTGTCAATCGCTACGGAGAAAGTCTCAAAGAGATAATAGAGATAATATTTTCACGGCGAGAGGTGAGTGTTTGGCCCGCTTTGGTCGTCATCGAAACGACACGCTGGAGCAATGCGTGCGAATGAAGGAGGGGCAAGTATGGCTATCAGGGCACATTGGAGCTTTGCTGTTTATCTTGGATCAGCAGCGGTTTGCGGGTTCACATCGGTTCCTGCCGACGCTCGGACAGCAAATGTCAAGCTTGGCACACAGCCGCTGGACCAGGCTCTACGCAGCGTCGCCCGGCAAACAGGGACGAATATCCTTTTTACTCCTGAATCGGTGCGGGGTCTCCAGGCTTCCGCCCTGGAGGGCACATTATCTGGCCCCGCCGCTGTTACACGCCTCCTTCGCCGGAGCGGCCTCAGTTTTGTCACCAACTCGGACGACACGATCCTCATTCGGCCCATATCCGATGCGGGGCCTGCCGCCCTTCGAACACAAAAGGCGGTGGCTCCGCTGAACGCACGAACGCAGTCCGACAGCCAAATCGACGGAAAATCGGCTACGCCAGTGCAGAGCACAGAAGGCGGGCTCGAGGAAATTGTCGTTACCGCGACGCGGCGCGAAGAACGACTACAGAGTGTTCCGACTGCAGTGACTGCGGTCACTAGTAAACTGATTGGCGCGACCGGCATCGTCGACATTCGCAATTTGACGGCAATCGTCCCCGGTTTCCAAGGTGGCCGCAACAATGGAACGTTTCAACCGAGCGTCCGCGGAGTCGGATCGACCGGCGTATCTGTGGGCGATGAGTCAAACGTCGCGACGTACATCGACGGAATCTATCAACCCGATCCATACTCGACGCTCGTTGATCTTGTCGAAGTCGAGCGAGTCGAAGTGCTGCGCGGGCCGCAGGGCACTGTGTTCGGCAGGAACGCCACCGGCGGTCTGATCAATGTCATCACGCCTGACCCAAGCTTCACGCCTCGCGGCAGAGTCGCGCTTCGCTATGGCCGAATGCGCAACGACGCTAACGATTATGACTTACGAGGCTATGTTACTGGCGGGTTGTCGAGCAATCTAGCTGCTGACTTCGCGGGAATGTATAGGGATAACGACGGTTATATCAAGGATCTGGTCAGAGGCGGCTATTTGGGAGGTGCACGCGTAGTCAATCTTCGATCTAAATTTATGTTTCAGCCGGACGATGATGTGAAAATCATACTGAGCGGCGATTATGCTAACCAGAAGAGCCGTTTGAATGCTTGGCAGCCCTATCAAGATAACACTGCTGCAAGAACCCTTCCGAATGTTATTCTTCCCTCTGGACCGTGGGAGGCATCGCTTTCGACGAGACCGAAGCTGGACTTCGAGCGATACAATTTTGCGCTGCGGACGCACTTCGGATTGGGGAGTGTGAACTTAGAAACTTCCACCGGATACATGCACAACAAGACTTACGCCGCTACCGATTCGGATGCTTCCAACATTTTCCTTGGCCAGAATTTGATCCATGGAGAGGTAGAATCAATAAGTCAGGAAGTCCGTCTGCTCTCGAACAGCGCTGGGCCTTTGAAATGGATCGTCGGTGGCTATGCCTTTCATCTCAAAGGGGCGATGGATATCCTCTTACAATCTTCGAATGGGTTGGGAACTGTGCAATCCACTTCCCTACTGCCGCAAATAGAAACCACATCATACGCCGGTTTCGCTGAAGGCACTTATGAAGCTGCTTCTAACCTCTTTGTTACCTTGGGTGCCCGCTATACCACCGAGGAAAAGAAACTTGAGCAAGTGCTCAACGGCGCAGATATAACGAGAGGAGGAGTGTCGAAGGACTTCGATAAGTTTACCTACCGAGCCGTGGTCCGCTACCAGCTTACTGACCGGACGAACATCTACGCCAGCTACGGGACCGGATATAAGAGCGGTGTTTTCAACGCAAGCTCGACCAGAACCGATGCCGTTGGGCCAGAGACCATCAAAGCGATCGAGATCGGCCTTAAGTCCGATCCTCTCCCGTGGTTGCGTACCAATCTCGCGGCCTTCCGATATGATTATCAAAATCTGCAGGTAAACGCGCGCGATCCAAACGGCCTTACCAACTTTCTTCAAAATGCCGCGAATGCCAAACTTTACGGAGGTGAAGCTGAAATAACAATTATACCGGTGCCAAACCTCAACCTGAGAAGCGCGATATCGTATCTTCATGCGAAATATGATAAGTTTGAACTGGCTCAAACCTACATCCCACTGCCGCAAGGAGGAAATAGCTCGGTAACGAATGATGTTTCCGGAAAATGGATGATTCGCGCTCCCCGGCTGACGATCAGTACTGGCTTGGATTGGAGCCGCGACTTCCGGGGAGGATTATTCTCGATAACAGCGAATATTCTCTACAGTACAAAGATCTACTATGACTTTCTAAATCTCTCTAAACAAAAGCCATACGCGTTAGCCAGCGGGCAGATGTCTTGGGAGGTCCCCGACAGTCCGCTAAAACTCAGCCTTTGGGGAACCAATCTAGCTAACGCGAAAGTGTTCCAACAGATCAGGCCTGGATCTCTAGACACGGATGTCCTTTACGAGCAGCCACGCCGAGTCGGCATTGGAGCGGAGTTTAAATTTTGAAGGGCGGCCCGCCCCTGGTTCGTTCCGATTGCTTGAGACCGATAAAGTGATCAGCAGGAGCCCACCTGACCAAACTGGAGTAGCGTCCACCGCAACTCTGCCTGACCTTACGCGAGGTTGCCCATTGGGTTTTGTCGGACTCGGAAACCAAGGTCAAATGCTCGTGCGCCACTGGCTTGACCGCGGCCACCAGCTGGTACTGTTCGACATTAGGCCCGAAACGATGGAACAATTCGAGCGCGAAGGAGTCGTCGCGGCGGCGAACCCAGCCGAGGTTGCGGCGCGCGTAGCGCTGACGGCGATCTGCGTGGTTGACGATCATCAGATGGAGCAGGTGGTGCTTGCGCCGGACGGAATATTGGCCGGCGCGGCCGCGGGCTCAATCATCGTCATTCACAGCACGATTTCGGTTGGATGCCTTTGTAAGCTTGGCGAGGCTGCCCGACGACAAGATGTCACGATTCTTGACGCCCCGGTAAGCGGCGGGGCCGGAAAAGCCGGCACAAGAACCAGCTACATGATCGGTGGCCCGTGGGAGGTGGTTCGCCACTGCCTTCACATGTTTGGTGAGCGCGGAGAAAATGTTACCTACACCGGACCCTCAGGTTCAGGCCTAAAGGCCAAATTGGCCCATCAGATCGTACTGTGCGTCAACCTATTGGCTGCATCGGAAGGGTATCGACTGGCAGCTGCTGCTGGACTCGAACACAGCATAATGCGCGACGTTCTGCGCTTTGGAGTGGCGAACAGTCGAGCCGTCGAGCAATTCCAATCGATTCTTGCCTCGCCCGAAGCGATGCAATTATTCAGCAAGGATCTAGAACTTGCGATCGATTGGGCGAAGAGCCTTGGAATGGCGTTACCCGGTGCGAAATTGGTCCTTGAACTACTACCCAGCATATTCAACGAGGCAGAAGCCCACTTAACGATCTGACCTCAGGGCACGATTCCAAATTTCCTCGACCATCACTGGATTGGAAAAGCATGTATAGGAATGGAAACGGTATTCCTGCTTCTGGGCGCCGCACATACATATTGATATTGATGACGTCAGTTTTCGTGATAAATTTCATGGATAGACAGATATTATCTATACTATTGCCACAAATAAAGGCAGAATTTTTTCTAGAAAACTGGCAACTAGGCGTTCTTACTGGCCCAATGTTTGGGATTATGTACTCGGTGTCTGGATTACCGATTGCGGTATTATCCGACTCCTTTAACCGGATCAAAATTATTTCTGCATCGCTTATTTCATTCTCACTTTTGACGATGATTTCTGGTTTTTGCGTAAACTTCTGGCAATTATGTGTGGCACGCTTCGGCGTCGGCGTTGGGGAAGCAGGGACTACGCCCGCGATCAGTTCCCTCATGGCAGATCTTTATCCGCCTCAGCAGCGGGCTTCGGCGATGGCAATATACGCCAGTGGCTTGAACATCGGTATTTTAGCAGCCTTCTTCCTTGGCGGGGCGATCGCGGATCACTTTGGCTGGCGCACTGCGCTAGTCGCGGTAAGCATCCCTGGACTTCTGCTTTCAATCATCATTTTTTTCACCGTCAATGAACCACAACGAACAGGCAGAAGCCATTCGCTGGGTCCGGCAACCAAAGACTCTTGGTTCGGGGCGATGCGAACTCTCTTGTCAACACCTTGGTTTCGCTGGCTGATGATCGCCGGCGGTATGGCGTCTTGGTCGCTTTTCTCTATTCTCGCCTTCTCGCCACTATTTCTCACTGAGAAATTCCAGATGAGCGCCACCCAGATTGGTTTGATTCTGGCGCTTCTCAATGGTGTCGGAGGCGGGCTTGGAACCTTTATGGCAGGCCGGATCGCGGACCGACTTGTAGTTCGTGGCCCCGCCAGAGGAATGTTCGTCCCGGCAGTCGCTCTAGCCGCATCGACACCGTTCCTCATAGTCTATTTTTTAGCAGGTGACGTCAGGATCGCAATCGCAGCGGCAGCAATCCCTGCTGCAGTTGGCTTCTCTCTCACCGGCCCGAGCTATGCGACATTGCAAACCTTTGTTCCCGCCCATGTCCGGGCTCAGGCTATCGCGATCTTTGGCGCTGCGGTGAATCTCATGGGGCTCGGGCTGGGGCCGCCGGTGATCGGCGCTGTAAGTGACCTGCTCGAACCCTATTTTGCTGAACGTGCCCTCGGATTGGCATTGACTCTTACCGCGCCTATAAGTCTGCTTGCTGCACTGTGTTATGTACGCGTTTATTTCTTGCTCCGCTCCGTCGATAAGGAACCTACAGCCGACTGAAGGTTCAGTGCCTATTGGGGTTTGAGTAGAGAGGTGGCCGGGTTTGTCTGAACAGGGATCGGCAACGGATTAGTGGATCGTCTGCCGGTTGTTTCGTCGAATTGCCGATATGGGCCGTCATGCAGGGAGGGCGTAGCCCGACCGGAATGACGGCCCATATCGGCGGCCAAATTCATGCTGCCAGCATCAGCGGCAGGTTGTCAAAGTAGGTTTGATCCGGCGTCTTCGCGGCCAGGCTCGAATGCGGCCTGCGGCTATTGTAAAAGTTCAGATACCGACCGATCGAGCCCCGTGCTTCGCTGACCGCGCCATAGGCGTGCAGGTACACCTCCTCATATTTTACTGAACGCCACAGACGCTCGACGATGACGTTGTCGCGCCAGGCGCCTCTGCCGTCCATGCTGATGGAGGTTGTCGCAACGGATGTTATCTGAATTGCGCTAAGCGAGTACAGATAGCGAACATGTGCTTGCATCAAGTGGCCCCGCTCGTCCGTGCCAGGTTGAGCGGTCGCCGTTTAGCTGGCATCGCGGCCGCG